>NZ_JBHXAY010000003.1:0-172964 GCF_042728775.1 Nocardia sp. NPDC060259 | reverse complement strand
GCCGGGATGCTGATCAGCCACAGGAACGGGACGAACGCGCCGATGATGCCGCCGATGACGATGCCGGGCAGGTTCTTGTTGACCTGCTCCATCAGCCGGTCGTAGGAGCTGATGTCCTTCAGGCCCGCGACGTTGCCCAGCTTCGCGGTGTCCTCCTGCGTCATCGACGCGGCCAGCTTGACGGTGCGGCCGTCCTCGCTGATCTGCGGCGTGACCGCGATCGGCAGCCCGGCGACCTCGGAGCGCAGCGGCGCCTGGTCGACGGTCACGCCGTCCTCGGTGCGCAGCTGCACCGCGGAGCCGTCGGCGGCGAGCACGAACCGGCCGCTGTCGACCGCCCAGGTGATGGTCTTGTCGGCGGGCGACACCGCGGTGGTGTAGTTGATGCCGTGGGTAACCCCAGAAGTCGCGCCCCCCGAAGCCACTACGGCAGGCTGCTCGGTCGCCACGGCGGGCTGACCATTGGCGGTGGCCGCGGTAATCCCCATCGCGGTGATCGCCAGGAATGCAGCGGTAGTGATCTTTCCGAACTTCATTTCGTGTGAATCCCTCCGTTTCCAGCCGCCCGGATAAAGGCAGCGCGAGAACGCTAGCGCGGCGGAATTCCATTGCCGCGCAAGGGGGTTCATCGTCAAACAATTGTAATATTTGCCCTTGGTTCGCTCAGTCGGTCGGTGTCCGTACTACTGTCGAGAGGTGACTTTCGATTTGCATGCCGACCCCATTCAGCTGACGGCCGCCCTGGTCGACGTCCCCAGCGTGTCGCTGGACGAGGCCAAGATCGCGGATCTGGTCGAGCAGGCATTACGGGAGCAGACCACCGGGTTCGAGGTGCTGCGGCACGGCAACGTGGTGCTGGCGCGGACCCACCGCGGGCTGCCGACGCGGGTGATTCTGGCCGGACATCTGGACACCGTGCCGATCGCCGACAACGTCCCGAGCCGCCCGGACACGGTGGCCGGGGAGCCGGTGCTGTTCGGTTGCGGCACCGTCGACATGAAGTCCGGCGACGCGGTGTTCCTGCACCTCGCGGCCACCATCGCCGAGCCGGCGCACGACCTGACGCTGATCTTCTACGACGCCGAGGAGATCGCCGCCGAACACAACGGGCTCGGCCGTATCGAACGGGAATTGCCGGAATGGCTCGACGGTGACCTGGCGATCCTCGGCGAACCCTCCGGCGGCTGGATCGAGGCCGGTTGCCAGGGCACGCTGCGGGTGCGGCTGAGCACCTCGGGCGTGCGCGCGCATTCGGCAAGGGCCTGGCTCGGCGTCAACGCGATCCACGGGCTCGCGCCGGTGCTGGCCCGGTTGTCGGCCTACGAGGCGCGCGAGGTCGACATCGACGGCTGTGTGTACCGCGAGGGCCTGTCGGCCGTGCGTGTCTCCGGCGGGGTCGCGGGCAATGTGGTGCCCGATGCCGCCGAGGTGGACGTGAACTTCCGCTTCGCCCCCGATCGCACGGTCGAGCAGGCCATCGCCCATGTGCGCGAGGTGTTCGACGGACTCGATATCGACTTCGTGGTCACCGACTCCTCGCCCGGCGCGCTGCCCGGCCTCACCGCGCCCGCCGCGCGCACCCTCATCGACTCGGTCAATGCCCACGGTGGCGGCGGCGTCCGCGCCAAGTACGGCTGGACCGATGTCTCGCGCTTCGCCGCCCGCGGCATCCCGGCCGTCAACTTCGGCCCCGGCGACCCCAATCTGGCCCACAAGCGCGACGAGCACGTCCCGCTGAGCCAGATCACCGCTGTCACCGCGATGCTGCGCACCTACCTGTCAGCCCACTGACGACTGCCGGCGACTCGGACCCAGTAGCGTGGGGGTATGTCTACCGATTCCGCTGACCAGGCCGGGAAGGTCAAACCCACGGCGAAGTTCCGTGGGCCGGTGATGTTCCGGCGGGACCGCAAACCCGGCGTGCGGACCGCGGACCGGAACCTGCTCGACACCCGGCAGGACAGCGACTGGGTACACACCGATCCGTGGCGGGTGCTGCGGATCCAGGCCGAATTCGTCGAGGGCTTCGGCGCGCTCGCCGAGGTTCCGCCCGCGGTCACCGTGTTCGGTTCGGCGCGCACGCCGAGCACCGATCCCGAGTACGCGGCGGGCAGGGCCATCGGCGCCGCGCTCACCAAGGCCGGTTTCGCGGTGATCACCGGTGGCGGACCGGGTGCGATGGAAGCCGCCAACCGCGGGTCGTCGGAGGCGGGCGGCTACTCGATCGGGCTCGGTATCGAGTTGCCGTTCGAGCAGGGTCTCAACGACTGGGTCGATCTCGGCATCAACTTCCGGTACTTCTTCGTGCGCAAGACGATGTTCGTGAAGTACTCGCAGGCCTTCGTCTGCCTGCCCGGCGGCTTCGGCACCCTCGACGAACTGTTCGAGGCGCTGACCCTGGTGCAGACCCGCAAGATCACCCGGTTCCCGATCATCCTGTTCGGCACCGCCTACTGGTCGGGCCTGGTCGACTGGCTGCGCGATTCGCTGGCCGGCTCGGGGAAGATCTCCCCCGAAGACCTGGACCTGATCCAGCTCACCGACAGCGTCGACGAGGTCGTGCGCATCATCCAGGGCGAGACCGGCAACCACGCGAACATCGAGCGTCTCGGCACCGAGGACAAGTGGTGAGCGCGCCCTACTCCGTCTGCGTGTACTGCTCGGCCAGCACCACCGATCCCGATCTGATCAGCCTGGCCGCGCGCGTCGGCACCGAGATCGCCCGGCGCGGTTGGCAACTGGTCTCCGGCGGCGGTCACGTGTCGATGATGGGCGCGGTCGCCACCGCGGCGCGCGCCGGTGGTGCGCACACCGTCGGGGTGATCCCGAAACACCTGGTGCACTCCGAAGTCGCCGATGTCGACGCGGGCGAACTGCTCGTCACCGACACCATGCGTCAGCGTAAACAGCTGATGGAGGCCCGATCCGACGCGTTTCTCACGCTGCCGGGTGGGATCGGCACGCTCGAGGAGTTCTTCGAGACGTGGACCGGCGGCTACCTCGGCGAGCACGCCAAACCCGTTGTCGTGCTGGACGCGAACGGCTTCTACAGCGGGCTGTTCCGCTGGATCGATGAACTGTACGAACGCAGAATGGTGACATCACTGGCGCGCGACCGCCTCACCGTGGCCGCCGACCTGCCCGCCGCATTCGCTGCGCTGAAACCGGCTGTGGCCGGCTAGGAGAGATTCGACGTGAGCAACGACGCCCGCTCGACCGTGACCGTATTCGACCTGGCCAAGGCGCTGCCCGGGATGGCGCTCGACGCGCCGGGCATGCTGCGCAACGCGCGCGGAATGCTGGTGGGGCCCAAGGCCAAAGCCTCCATCGGCCTGTACTTCCAGCGGGTCGCCCACCGCAGGCCCGACCGCGTGTTCCTGCGTTTCGAGGGCCGCTCCTACACCTATCGCGCCGCCAACAGCGAGGTGAACCGGTACGCGGCAGTGCTTTCCGCGCGCGGTGTGCGGCGCGGTGACGTGGTCGGCGTGCTGATGACCAACCGGCCGGAGACCCTGTTCACGGTGCTCGCCGTGCTCAAGCTCGGCGGCAGCGCCGGCCTGCTCAACTACAACCAGCGTGACCAGGTGCTCGCGCACAGCATCGGCCTGCTCGACAGCGTGCTCACCGTGGTCGGCGAGGAATGCGCCGAGGCGCTGGACTCGCTGCCGGAGCCAGCCGCGAACGTGCTCGCCGCCGAGGAACTGGCCGAATCCGCCCGCACCGCACCCGATGCCGACCCGGCGGTGTGTACCGAGGTCACCGCGGGCGAGCGGGCGTTCCTGATCTTCACCTCCGGCACCACCGGCCTGCCCAAGGCCAGCGTGATGACCCACTACCGCTGGACCAAGAGCATGGCCGGGCTCGGCGGGCTCGGCGTGCGGCTGCGGGCGGACGACGGTCTGTACTGCTGCCTGCCGCTGTACCACAACAACGCGCTCACGGTCGCGCTGTCGGCGGTGCTGGCGGGTGAGGCGACCTACGTGCTCAGCCGCAAGTTCTCGGCGTCGGGATTCTGGGACGAGATCGCCCGCGAGCGCGCGACCGCGTTCATCTACATCGGCGAACTGTGCCGGTACCTGCTCAACCAGCCGGTGCGGCCCGCCGAGAAGAACAACCGGGTGCGCCTCGCCGTCGGCAACGGTCTGCGGCCGGAACTGTGGGACGAGTTCCGCAGGCGGTTCGGGATCGGCCGGGTGGTCGAGTTCTACGGGTCGAGCGAGGCGCCGCTGGCGTTCGTCAATGCCTTCGGCCTCGACCGGACCGCGGGACTGTGCCCGCTGCCGTACGCGGTCGTGGAATACGACGACGAGACCGGCAGGGCTCGCCGCGGCAGCGACGGGAAACTGCGCCGCGTGCGCTCGGGCGGGGTCGGTCTGCTGCTGGCGAAGGTGAACGACCGCCAGCCCTTCGACGGCTACACCGACAAGCGGGCCTCCGAATCCAAGCTGGTCCGCGACGGCTTCAAGAAGGGCGATTGCTGGTTCGACACCGGCGACCTCGTCCGCGATCAGCACTTCTGGCACATCGCCTTCGTCGACCGGCTCGGTGACACCTTCCGCTGGAAGGGCGAGAACGTGGCGACCACGGAGGTCGAGGGCGCGCTCGACCACGACGAGAGCATCGCCCAGGCCGTCGTCTACGGCGTCGACATCCCCGGCACCGACGGCAAGGCGGGCATGGCCGCGGTCACCCTGCATCCCGGTGCGGAGTTCGACGGAAAGGCGCTGGCGGCGACGGTCTACCAGCGACTGCCGATGTACGCGATCCCGCTGTTCGTGCGGGTGGTGGCGGAGCTGGAGCAGACCTCGACGTTCAAGAGCCGCAAGGTGGAGTTGCGTAAGCAGGGCTATGCCGTGGACGGGGACAGTCAGCTGTACGTGCTGTCGGGTCCGGCTACCGGGTACGTGCCTGCCTACGACGGGTACGCGGCCGACGTCGCGGCCGGTCAAGCGCCGCGGTAGCAAGGTAACGTCTGATTTCGCATGAACATGGGTAACTCGTCGGGCACGCCCGGACCCCGACCAGACGCACAACCGCCTGCCCGGAGCACAAGCAGCAGCGGGACCGAGTCGTCGGCAAAAGTCGCGGGGAGGCGGGACAGCGCTGAGTTGTCGGCACAAGTCGCGGAGAGGTGGACCCTGCCTACCTTTTGCGGGCGGCCGGTGGCGACGGATCGTGCCCTGGTCATGGCGATCGTGAATCGCACCCCCGACTCCTTCTACGACCGGGGCGCGACCTTCAGCGACGAGGCCGCCATGGAACGGGTGGCGCGCGCGGTCGACGAAGGCGCCGATCTGGTCGATATCGGTGGCGTGAAAGCGGGCCCCGGCGTCACGGTCGACGCCGTCGAGGAAACGCGGCGGGTGGTCCCGTTCGTCGCGGCGATCCGGGCGAAGTATCCCGACCTGTTGATCAGTGTGGATACCTGGCGCAGCGATGTCGCGCGGGCGGCTGTCGGTGTCGGCGCCGACCTCGTCAACGACACCTGGGCCGGCGCCGACCCCGATCTGGTGCACGTGGCCGCCGAGACGGGCGCGGGCATCGTCTGCAGCCACACCGGCGGCGCGGTGCCGCGTACGCGCCCGCATCGGGTCCGCTATGCCGATGTGGTGGCCGAGGTGACGGCGACCGTTGTCGCCGCGGCGGAAAACGCGGCGGCCGCTGGTGTGCGCCGGGACGGCATCGTGATCGATCCCACCCATGATTTCGGGAAAAACACCTATCACGGGCTCGAGTTGTTGCGCGGAATCGACGGTCTTGTAAATACCGGATGGCCAGTCTTGATGGCACTGAGCAACAAGGATTTTATCGGGGAGACTTTAGGTGTCGGTCTGACCGAGAGGGTCGAGGGCACATTGGCGGCGACCGCATGGTCGGCCGCCGCGGGCGCTCGAATCTTCCGGGTTCACGAAGTCGCCGAAACCAGGCGAGTCGTGGACATGATCGCCGCGATCCAGGGCATCCGGCCCCCCGCACGAACTCTGCGAGGTCTGGCATGAAAATCCAACACCGCGAGCCCGCCTGGGCCATCACCCACACCTGGGACACCCCTGATTGGACGGTCGGCGAGCTCGTCGCCGCCAAGGCAGGCCGCACCGTCTCGGTGGTGCTGCCCGCGCTGAACGAGGAAGACACCGTCGCCGAGGTGGTGGCCAGTATCCGGCCGCTGCTCGGCACGCTCGTCGACGAACTGATCGTGCTCGACTCCGGCTCCACCGACGCCACCGCCGCCCGTGCCCGCGCGGCGGGCGCCGAGGTGTTCTCCCGCGAGGAAGCGGTTCCCGAACTCGAGCCGGTCCCCGGCAAGGGTGAGGCGCTGTGGCGCTCGCTGGCCTGCACGACGGGCGATCTCATCGCCTTCGTCGACTCCGACCTGATCGACCCCGACCCGGCCTTCGTGCCCAATCTGCTCGGCCCCCTGCTGACCACGCCTGGCACCCACCTGTCCAAGGCCTACTATCGCCGCCCGCTGCGCCAGGGCGAGTCCGTCGACGCCAACGGCGGCGGCCGCGTCACCGAACTCGTCGCCCGTCCCCTCCTCGCGGCCCTTCGCCCCGAACTCTCCCAGGTCCTGCAGCCCCTCGGCGGCGAATACGCGGGCACCCGCGAACTCCTCACCGCCGTCCCCTTCGCCCCCGGCTACGGCGTCGAGATCGGCCTGCTCCTCGACACCTACGACCAGCTGGGCATGGATGCCATCACCCAGGTCAACCTCGGCGTGCGCACCCACCGCAACCGCCCACTCGCCGACCTCGGCGTCATGAGCCGCCAGATCCTCGGCACCGCCCTCGGCCGCAGCGGCGTCACCGACTCCGGCGCCGCCCTCACCCAATTCCCCCTGATCGGCGGCGAATTCATCCCCCACTCCACCGAGGTCTCCCTCGAAGACCGCCCCCCGATGAAAACCCTTCGCCCGGAACAAGTCGCGGCGTAATCCACCGCACCGGGCGCCTCGTCACCTCGACGAGGCGCCCTTCTGCTGCCCAGGTTGCGGGCGCCTTCGCCGATCCGTACTGTTTGCCGGTTCTGGCGAATGAGACTGCGGGACTTCCCGCCCCCGAAACCTACTGGGGCCACACCCCCCATGGACCCGGGCAAGCCGCTGTTCCGCCGCCCGGGCGCCCTCGGCTTCGCCCTGCCTTTCGTCGTCGCGTTCGGCGTTGTCACCCTCTTCTACCTCCGTGACCAGGTCGCCGTCGACGAATCGATGCAACGGGTGACATCCGGGCAGTGCGTAGGCCGAGTGGAGGTCGGCTGGTTCGGCGACGAGGTCCGCCTGCAGAAGGTCGCCTGCGCCGACCCGGCGGCGATGGGAAGAGTGTTGCGGAAGGTGGCCGGTTTCCCGGGCAAGCCGACCGGACCGCAGGACTGCGCGGGAATTCCGGCAACCCTGTTCACCCACACCGAGCACGGGTTCACCCTGTGCGTCGGTCCACGGAATTGACGTGGTTCTCGCGGGCGACGAGTGCGGCGGCGGTGGTCAGGACGGCCAGGAGGATCGCGGCCAAGAGGACCTGGGGGTGGAGGCCGAGCGGGGAGGGGTTGTCGAATTCGGGGTCCTGGATGGCGGTGCCGGGGAACAGGAAGGCGGCCAGCAGGCCCAGCCACGGGGTGGCGAGGATGGCGCAGGAGGTTCGGATCCGGGACGGGGTGGCGCCGCCGGGGCGCACCAGCAGGAGCAGGGCCAGGGCGCCGAGCAGGATGGACATGACGATGTATTGGGCGTCGTGGAATTTCGCGTGTGGCGGCCAGGCGTCGTTGCGCAGGTGCTGGTCGGCGCCACCCGGAATGACGAAATCGGCCAGTAGTGCGCCGAAGACGGTGACGACGGCGACCAGGATGGCGAGCAGGCGTGCGGTCATGTCACGAAGGTCCTTGCTGGTGCGGGGTTTTCGTGGGGCGGCAGCGCAGGAAGTCGTCGACGACCGCGTGCACGTAGTCGAGGTCGAAGGTGCGGTGGGCGACGAGCCGGCGAAAGAACAGGGGGCCGTGCAGCTGATCGACGGCCAGGTCGACATCGAGATCGGCGGGCAGGTCGCCGCGGGTGACGGCATCGGCCAGGATCGAGCGCACCACCCGGGTTCCCGAGCGGTACAGCGCCTCCTTGACCTCCGCGAATTTCGGGTCGACAGCGGCTCTTTCGATCAGCACGCGCATCGCCTGCTCGCTGGCCGGCTGGTGGAGCATCGCGCGGGTGCCCGTCAGTTCTGTCAGGAGATCGGCGCGCAGATCACCGGTCGGCGGTGACTGCGCGAGGGCGATGTGCCAGGTGATGGTGGCGCGCACCAGATCGGCCGGTTCCGGCCAGAGGCGATACAGCGTGGCCCGGCTGATCCCGCTGCGCATCGCGACAGCGCCGTGCGTCAGACCGGCCAGACCCTGCTCTACCAACAACTCCCTGGCCGAGGCGAGCGCGGCATCGCGACTACGCACGGTTCGGGGATCGGGTGGGCGCACGGAACCTCCTTGCGAGACAAAATGTTTCATAACTATGAAACAAACTGTATCGAAGTGCGGTCGATGTGTACAGAGATCCCGGAGGTTCGAGCTAGGAGCGGTGGTGGATCGGGCCGTCGAGCGCGGTCAGCGGCAGTGCGGTGGCGCCGGCTCGGTCGGCGAGGATTTGCGCGAGGATGGAGATCGCCGTCTCTTCGGGGGTGTGGGCGGCGAGGTCAAGGCCGAGGGGGCTTCGGATGCGGGAGATTTCGGTGTCGGTCAGGCCGAGTTCGCGCAGGCGCTGGGTGCGGTCGGCGTGGGATCGGCGGGAGCCGAGGGCGCCCAGGAAGGCGATGGCGGGGAGGTCGAGGGCCGTTGTCAGCGTCGGGATGTCGAATTTGGGGTCGTGGGTGAGGACGCAGATGACGGTGCGGGTGTCGATGCGGCCTGCTTCGTTCTCCGCGGTGAGGTAGCGATGGGGCCAGTCGACGACTACCTCGTCGGCGGCGGGGAAACGGGCTGGGGTGGTGAAGGTTTCGCGGGCGTCGACGACGGTGACGTGGTAGCCGAGCTGGGTGGCTGCCACCGTGAGGGCGCGGGTGTAGTCGTCGGCGCCTGCCAGGATCATGCGGGCGGGGGCGCGGAAGACCTGGACGAAGGTGCGCGGGCGGGTCGCGGCGGCGGGGGTGCAGTCCTGGGCGCCGATGAGGCCGCTGTGGCCTGCGGTGAGGAGTGCGGCGGCATCCTGGTCGAGGTCGCGCCATGATTCGATCCCGCCGGGGTGCAGGATTTTTCGATCGGGGGTTGATTCGAGCGTGGTGGCGTAGGCGACGGGCTGGTGCGCGGTGAGGGCGGTGTGCAGGTCGCGCAGCAGGGGGAGGTCGGTGTGGTCGAGGCGTTCGACGAAGACTTCGATCTCGCCGCCGCAGGGGAGGCCGACGGTGAATTCTTCGTCGGCGGCGAAGCGTTCGGTGCTCGCGTGGCCGTCGAGCAGGACCTGGCCCGCCGTGGTGACGACCGCCGATTCGACGCAGCCGCCGGACAGCGAACCGATGACTCGCCCGTCCGTGGTGATCGCCATCGCCGCGCCGGTATCCCGGGGGCCCGCACCGGTGCGGTCGACGATTCTGGCCAGCGCCACCGGCTCGTCGGGAAGCAGGTCGAGCACCTGCCCGAGCAGATCACGCATCGCGCACCGGCCTTCCCGCGGCCACCGTCCACGGGTCGTGACCGTCGTGACCAGCCTAGCTACGGTGCGGCGTCCGCGCGCGGATCAGTCGAGGATCTCGCGGTGCTGCAGCCAGCCCGGCACGATCCCGTCGTGGAAGAAACCGCGGAAGATCTCGGCGGCGCGCTCGGCGGTGAACACCTCTTCGGGATAGACGTAGGTGTCGTCGTCACCGTGCGGCACGTACACGGTGGGCAGGCCGAGCCTGGTGCCGGGGAAGCCGAGGGTGTAGCGGCGGGTGACGTGGTCGACCGTCAGGCGTAGCTGCAGGGTCATCGCGTCGGCCGAACCCGTGCACCGCAGGGCGAGATCGCCGCGCGCCGCGCTCACCGTCGCGGTGACCTCGGTGGCGGGCATCGGCTCGGGGAGCGCGGTCAGATCGAGCGCGAAGCGCTGATGACCGTCCATCCGGCGCAACGGGCGTAGAAAGCTGTCCACGTCCTCGTTGGGGCCGATGAAGACCTTCAACCGGTCACTGTAGGTGACGCGATGGGTGGCGACGACGACCTCGGCAGCAGCCGGCTCGGCATCGAACGGGGGGACGGGCCGTGGATCCGGCGTGCCTGCCGCGCGGACGGGCAGAACCCGGCATGCGCTGGCCTCGGGAGACGGGAACATGTGACGCTCACCTACTCACACTCGGTTACTCGCTAGCAATCTAACCATCGCGGACAGTTTGTGAACCATAACAGTAGCGTGATGGAGATCACAAAGCATGGCGAGTTTAGATCTAACTATGGACGAACCCGGGTCGTAGCCAACCTCGGGTCGGTTTCATGCCGATAAACCGGGGTGAGTAGGTCGGCGTCCACAGGCTCGCCGGTGGTGCGGTCGTACCGGACCGCGATGAGGACCGAGAACAAATGCGTGCTCGCACGCTCGTGCAGGGTGGCCAGCCGGGTCGCCAGCAATCGGATCGCGCCCAGCGAGCCGGGCGGATGCAGGCCATCGATCAGCATGATGCTGCCGCGCCGGTCGGGGCGGGGCAGCCGGGCCAGGTAGGCGATGTCGTGGGGTTCGGTGCCGCCGGGGCGGTACACGCGGCGCGCTGCCCTGTCCTCGATGCCGCGGCGGGTGTCGCCGGCCCGGGTGACGGTCCGGCGCAGCCGTGGATCGGCGACGACCAGCTGGCGCAGGCTGGGGGACAGCTCGGGGCCGCCGAGGATCACCAGGCCGTCGCGATTGAGGTCGATCGGCCTGCCGGGCAGGAAGGTCTCCACGTTCGCCACGAAGCCGAGCTGGCGCAGCAGCTCGGCCAGGCGCGCGGCGGCCGCGGGGTCGGGTGCGCCGAGTAGCCTGCCCGCGCGGACCTCGGGAGCGAGCACGGTCAGCGAGCCGTGCCCGAAGAACAGGCCCTCGGGGACCGGTCCCTGTGTGCTCACCTGGTGGATGCGCGCACGGGATAGTCCAGCCGCGGCGCCGATCCGGGCGAACGTCCAGCCCTCGGCATGGAGTTCGCGGATCACGGCGCGCCTGATCCTGGTGAGTTCGTTGATGGTCTGCTGGGCAGCCGCCACCCCGTCGGTGGCTGCTTTGAGTCTCTCGACCTTGTCCTCGATCGCGAAGACTCGTGCCACGTCATCGGCCGACATGTGCGAAGTCTAGACAGCTCGACAGCGTTCCGTGTCTATATCGGTTGACATCGAACTGTATTGCAGCACAACGGTAATCATGTTCGTCTGGTGGCAATCACAATATTTCGAGGTAGCCGGGGATGTGCGGAGGCTCTGCGACCCCGTGGCAAATGCCGACCGTGCGGTGTGTTCTGCCCGTTTTACGTGGCGTCGAAGTCGATCGGGGGACGCTCGTTGCGGTCCAGCGGCTTCGACAGCGAGGGCGAAGCGCCGGGCATCCCGCTGCTCGCGCCGAACAGTTGCTGTGGGTCGGGCACCGCGCTCTCCAGATCGCGCAGCACCGAATCGTCACCGCCCAGCAGGTGCTTGGTGACCGCCGCCCGCGGGCTCATCCCGCGCAGTTCGTTCAGCTCGGCCAGCGGCTTGCGCAACTCGTCGAACTCCGGCCCGAGCTCCTGCTTCAACTGGGTGGTGGCGCCACTGGCGTAGTCGCGCACCTGGCGCAGGGAACGCGTGGTCCAGCGGACCGCGCCGGGCAGGCGCTCCGGGCCGAGGATCACGAGGGCGGCGACGAGCAGGATCATCATCTCGCTCCACCCGATGTTGCTGAACACGATTTCAGGTTACCTGGCGCGCGTCGGCCCAGCTCAGTCGGATTCGAGGGTGACGGGCACGTCCACCTGCCTGCCATCGCGGATCAACTGCACGTTCACCGTCTCGCCGATCTTGTGCGACTGCACGGCGACGACCAGCTCGTCCGGGCCGGTGACCTCACGGTCGCCGATCTTGACGATCACGTCGCCCTCGACGATGCCCGCCTTCGCGGCCGGGCTGCCCGGGGCCACGTCGGCGACGGCGGCGCCGCTCATCACCTCGTTGGCGACGGTCTTGGTGCGCGCGCTCAGGCCGATCACCGGGTGGTGCATCTGCCCGTCGCGGATCAGGGTCTGGGTGACGGCGGTCATCACGTCGACCGGGATGGCGAAGCCGAGGCCGACCGAGCCGCCGGTCTCGCTGCGGATCGCGGTGTTGATGCCGATCACCCGGCCCTCCATGTCGACCAGCGCGCCACCGGAGTTACCCGGGTTGATCGCGGCGTCGGTCTGCACGGCGTCGATCACGGCATTGGTGTCGCTGCCCTCGCCCGCCAGCTTCACGGGGCGGTGCTGGGCGCTGACGATGCCGGAGGTGACGGTCTTGCTCAGGCCGAGCGGGGAGCCGACCGCCAGCACGTCGTCGCCGACCTGCACTTCGGCGGACTTGCCGAGGGTGGCCACGGTCAGGTTCTTGGCCTCGACCTTGAGCACGGCGAGGTCGGTCTTGGGGTCGCGGCCGACGATCTGGGCGGGCACCCTGGTGCCGTCGGAGAACTGCACCTGGATGGCGGCCCGATCGGACTTGTCGGTCGCGGCCATCGAGATCACGTGGTTGTTGGTGACGACGTAGCCCGCGCCGTCGATCACGACGCCGGAACCGGTCGCGCCGTTGTCGCCGACGGTGACCCGGATCGAGACCACCGACGGCAGAACGGCATTGGCGACGGCGGCGATCCGGCTGTGCGGCTCCTCGATGCCCGCGCTCTGGTCGAGGGTGACCTTGCGTGAGGTCAGCGTCGAGGCGGTCTCGGCGCTGATCCGCCCGACCAGCCCGCCGACGACGGCGATGCCGAGCGCGAGCGCGGCCAGCAGGGCCAGCGCCTTGGGCGCGACGCGGGAGCCGAACAGCACCTCGCGGGCGGTCAGCTTGGGGGCGACGGGCAGACGTTCGGGTTCGGGCGTCTCGACGGCGGGCGCGCCGAGGCGCGCGCCGGCGGCCGGATCACGCCACGGGTCGACCGGACCGGCGATGCCAGGTCGCGGTTCGCCGGAGCCGGGTTCGCGCTGCAGCAGTTCATCGGAGCCTTCGGGCCGGGCGAACGCCTCGGCCAGCACGCCGTCCGGCGGCCGCTGGGTGACCAGCTGATCGGCGTCGGGGGTCGTGGCCTGCTGCTGCGGGTCGTGCGGTGCGAACGAGCCGTTCTGGCCGTTCGGGCGGCGGAAGGCACGCGCGGTATGGCTGTCGATGTGCGGACGGTACACCGGGCGCGGGCCGAGATTCGGCGCGTCCGACGGCCGCAGGTTCCCCCGGTCGGCCGCCGAATCCGCGTGTTCGGTCGATCCGGAATTCGTCGATTCGCCTGTCACGTCCGAGACTCTACTTGCGACGCCAGGTTGTCCACCGGGTCGCGGTGAAGGAATCGGTGATGAATCCGAGAATCGCCTCGTTACGGCGCGGCGGTTCGGGCGTGGTCCCGAGCAGTTCGGCCAGCGGGATGCGGGTCAGGCTGTCGTGCAGGCTGCGCGGCACGGCGACTTCGGCGGCCCGGCGCAGCGCGATGCGCGCCTGCTGCTGGGCATCGACCTCGGCCGCGCATTCCGGGCAGACCGAAAGATGCTGGGCGGCGCGCAGATACGCGTTCATGCGCAGTTCGCCGTCGACATAGGCCGCGATCGCCTCGCTGGCCAGGTGCTCGGTGGGCTGAAAGCGCGGGGTTCGACCACGACCTGAGGTACTTGGGTCCACGCTCATGCGGAGTTCATCCTTCCGACCGACATCAACCGAGTGGCCCGGTGATACCGAGAACGGCATCACCTTGCGTAGGCGTCAGCGGAGTACCGCTGCTCAGTTCCATTATGCGCAAGGTAGTCGCGCAGTGCCTGCCGCCCGCGATGGATCCGGCTGCGCACGGTACCCAGCTTCACACCGAGCGTCGCGCCGATCTCCTCGTAGGACAGGCCCTCGATGTCACACAGGACCACCGCGGCACGGAACTCCGGCGCCAGTGAATCCAGCGCTTTCTGCAGGTCGGGGTCAAGGCGTGCGTCGTGGTAGGACTCCTCCGGGGTCGGGCCTTCGGCGGGGACCCGGTCGTAGTCCTCGGGCAGCGCTTCCATGCGGATGCGGTTGCGGCGACGGACCATGTCGAGGAAGAGGTTGGTGGTGATGCGGTGCAGCCAGCCCTCGAAGGTGCCGGGCTGGTAGTTCTGCAGCGAGCGGAACACCCGGATGAAGGTCTCCTGGGTGAGGTCGTCGGCATCCTGCGCATCGCCGGAGAGGCGGTAGGCCAGCCGGTATACCCGGTCGGCGTGTTCGCGGACCAGTTCGTCCCACGACGGCATGACGGTGCGGTCACCGGTGGCGTCGAAGGCCGCGGTACCGGTGAGTTCGGCTTCGAATTCCGCATCGTCGGCGGCAGTGAGATCGGTCGTGAGAGTCTGGTCGGGCAGTGTGGCGTGACGCGCCGTGTCTACCATCGGGATGGGACACCTCCTACTCGGGACCGCTGGCACGAAACCTCGCCGGTCCGGGTCGACGAACCTTGCTATCGGAATCAACCAGCAACTGTGTGAGGTTGTTCCCGCGTCTCGTGCCCGCCGCGATCGGCTGGCCTTGCGTAGGGCAACTATTTCCTGCCCCGATATGGGGCAGATGTGGAGATCCTGAGTGTGTCCTGAGAATCCTCGCCCGTGCTGACCCTAGCTCCGCCGGCAAGGGGAAACCAGCAGTTCCAGGCCTTTCGTGACCTTTCCGCAAACTTCTGGCAATTGTGTGATGTGTGCGCGACACATCGTCGAACCGGCGTATTCGCTGAGCACACAGACCCCTTCGGTGGCCTAGCCTCTTAGCTGTGGCATCGAACGTGGAGCGGAACCTGGCCTATGTGGAGGAGTCCGTCGTCGAGGACGACGTCCTCCTGGATGCGCGCGAGCGGGCCACCGAGCTGGGCGCCGTGCCGGTGCCCGCTTCCGTCGGCGCCGTGCTGAGCATGTACGCGCAGATGCTGGGCGCCCGCGCGGTCGTCGAGGTGGGCACCGGAGCCGGGATCAGCGGGTTGTGGCTGCTCGACGGCATGCGCGAGGACGGCACGCTCACCACGATCGACTCCGAGCCCGAGCATCAGCGCGCGGCCAAGGAGGCCTTCCGCACCGCCGAGATCCCGCCCGCGCGCACCCGGCTCATCAACGGCCGCGCGCTCGACGTGCTACCCCGGCTCGCCGACGGCGCCTACGACCTCGTCTTCGTCGACGCGGCCCCGATGGAGCACCCGCTCTACGTCGAACAGGGTGTCCGGCTGCTGCGCGAGGGCGGCGCGTTCATCCTGCACAACGCGCTGCTCGGCGGTCGCGTCCCCGATCAGAGCCAGCGCGATCCGGCCACCCAGGCGGTGCGCGCGGCGACCAGGGCGATCGCGGAGAATCCCGAGCTCACCAGTGTGCTGATTCCGATCGGCGACGGGCTGCTCTGCGCCTCGCGGGGCTAACCGACCCAGATCCCCTTGCCGACGGTGACCACGCCACCGTTGCTGACGGCGAACCGTTCGCGGTCGCGGTCCAGGTCGACGCCGATGATCTCGCCCTCGGCGACCACCACGTTCTTGTCCAGGATGGCGTGGCGCACCACCGCGCCCTTGCCGATCCGGACACCGGGCATGAGCACGCTGCCCTCGACGGTGGCGCCGTCGTCGATCATCACGTTCGAGCTGAGCACCGAATTGCGGACGGTGGCCGCCGACAGGATCGAGCCGGCGCCGACGATCGACTCCTGGGCGAGGCCGCCGCGGGCGAACTTGGCTGGCGGCAGGTTCTCCGCGGCCCCACGGATCGGCCAGTGCTTGTTGTAGAGGTTGAACACCGGATGCACCGAGACCAGGTCCATGTGCGCCTCGTAGAAGGCGTCGATGGTGCCGACGTCGCGCCAGTAGCCGCGGTCGCGCTCGGTGGCGCCGGGCACGTCGTTGTCGGCGAAGTCGTAGACGGCGGCCTTGCCCGCCGCGACCAGCGCCGGGATGATGTCGCCGCCCATGTCGTGGTCGGAGTCGGAGTTCGCGGCGTCGGCGCGGATCGCGTCGACCAGCACGCGGGTGGTGAACACGTAGTTGCCCATCGACGCGAACGTCATGTTCGGATCGTCGGGCGTGCCGGGCGGGTGCGCGGGCTTCTCCAGGAACTGGGTGATCCGGCCCGACTCGTCGGAGTCGATGCAGCCGAACGCGCTCGCCTCGCTGCGCGGCACTCTGATGCCCGCGACGGTGACCCCCGCGCCGGAGGCGATGTGGCTGGCGACCATCTGCTCCGGGTCCATCCGGTACACGTGGTCGGCGCCGAAGACGACGATGTAGTCGGGATCCTCGTCGTAGATCAGGTTGAGCGACTGCATGATCGCGTCGGCGCTGCCGGTGTACCAGCGCGGGCCGAGCCGCTGCTGCGCGGGCACCGGGGTGATGTACTCGCCGGTGAAGCCGGACAGCCGCCAGGTCTGCGAGATGTGGCGGTCCAGCGAATGCGACTTGTACTGGGTGAGCACGCACAGGCGCAGATAGCCCGCGTTGACGAGATTGCTCAGCACGAAGTCGATGAGCCGGTACGCCCCACCGAAGGGAACCGCGGGCTTGGCCCGGTCGGCGGTGAGCGGAAATAGGCGCTTGCCCTCGCCACCGGCGAGCACGATCCCGAGTACGTGCGGCTGGCTCCTCACCCTGTCAAAGTACAGGCTGGGCGCCACCACGGTGGCCCATGTCGACCCGAGGGTCTAATTTGGACCAGTGAGTTTTGGCACCGACAGCGAGCAGGCGCCGGCGGGATCGGTGCGAGTCGCCATGCTGACCCGGGAGTATCCGCCTGAGGTGTATGGCGGGGCGGGTGTGCATGTCACCGAGCTCACCGCCAGGCTGCGGGAGCTGTGTGAGGTGACGGTGCATTGCATGGGCGCGCCGCGCCATGGGGCCGTCGTTCATCGGCCCGATCCCGAGCTCTATGCCGCCAATGCCGCGCTGCAGATGATGTCGGCGCAGTTGCGGATGGCCGATGCGGTGGGCGCGGTCGAGGTGGTGCACTCGCACACCTGGTACGCGGGACTGGCTGGTCATCTCGCGGCGGCGCTCTACGGGATTCCGCATGTGCTCACCGCGCATTCGCTGGAACCGCGCAGGCCGTGGAAGGCCGAGCAGCTCGGTGGTGGATACCGGCTGTCGTCGTGGTCGGAACGCACTGCGATGGAGTACGCCGACGCTGTCATCGCGGTGAGCGAGGGGATGCGGCACGACGTGCTCGACGCCTACCCGGCGATCGACCCGGAGCGGGTTCACGTGGTGCACAACGGCATCGACGCGGGCATCTGGCATCCCGGTCCGCCCACGGGCGAGGAGATGCCGGTGCTGGAGCGGCTCGGGGTTCGTACCGACCGGCCGATCGTGTCGTTCGTCGGCCGGATCACCCGGCAGAAGGGCGTCGGCCACCTGCTCGCCGCCGCCGCGGATTTCGACCCCGATATCCAGCTGGTGCTGTGCGCGGGCGCCGCCGACACCAGGGAACTCGAACTCGAGGTCGCGGCCGCCGTCGACGGGCTGCAACGCAAGCGCGGCAATGTGTTCTGGGTCAAGGAGATGCTGCCGACCGAGCAGGTCCGCCAGATCCTGGCCGCGTCAGCGGTCTTCGTCTGTCCCTCGGTCTACGAGCCGCTCGGCATCGTCAACCTGGAGGCGATGGCCTGTGCGACCGCTGTGGTGGCATCCGATGTGGGTGGGATTCCCGAGGTCGTCGACGACGGGGTCACCGGTCGGCTGGTGCACTACGACGCCACCGAAACGGAAGAGTACGAGCACGGACTGGCCGCGGCGGTGAACGCGGTGGCAGGCGATCCGGCCCTGGCGGTTCGCTACGGCGAGGCGGGACGGGCGCGGGCCATTGCGGAGTTCGACTGGTCGCGCATCGCCGCGCAGACCCTCGAGGTGTACCGGAGCGTGCTGCGCTAGTCGGTGTGTCCAGTCCCGCGACAGACGAATTGGGGACCTTCCGCGTGTGAGGCGGACGCCGGGTGCTCGTGTCGAGTGGGAACTTGGCTTGCGCGGAATCCATGCCGAGGACTGCTGAGCGGCAACTAGTGCGGTTCCCGGAGGGTGTTCTCGCCCCAGGCGCGGCTGGACGATGTTGGTAAGTACGGCCGGTCAGGTCGAGACGTAGGCCGACACCGTCACCGACGCGGTGACTTCGGTGATGTCCGGCAGGCTCGCGATACGGGGGTCGTCTGCGGGGGTCCCGTGGAAGGCGGACGGGCCCATCGCGATGACGTTCGTGACGTCGGCGCGGGCGAGTTTCATGGGGAACTCGACGAGGGTGTGAGCGGTGCGAGTAAAGGAGCCCGACAGGGAATCGGCCAGGCGGCGCTCCTTGTCGGGGTCGACCCGGACCATGTCGAGTGAGCCGACCAGCTCGCTCAGATGGCGGGCGGTGGGGGTGACGACGACGAAGCGGCCGCCGGGGGCCAGGACCCGGGCGACTTCGGCCGGGTTGCGCGGGGCGAAGACCGAGAGGACGCCCGTGAGGGTGTCGTCGCGGATCGGGAGGCCGCGCCACGCGTCGGCGAGTACCGCGGCCATCCGCGGATGTGCGCGAGCGGCCCGGCGGGCGGCCGGTTTGGCCACATCCAAGGCGATGCCGACCGACTCCGGCGCGGCATCCATCAAAGCTGCGAGGTAGTAGCCGGTGCCCGCGCCGACCTCGAGTACCGCGCTCTCGGCCGACGCGGTGTGAGCCGCGGCCGTGCCGCCGTGGGGCACCACGCTGCCGTCTGGAGTGGGGGGACCGGAGGTCCTGCCTACGCCGTCCGAGCTCATGATGTCCGTGGAGCCCGGGGTCGTGGCGCCGAAAACCTGGGTGATCGCCGCGGCGATGGGCGCGAAGTGCCCGGCGCCCTGGAAGGCGGCGCGGGCGTCGAGCATGGCGGCGGTGTCGCCGGTCATCTTCGTCGACGCGCCGGTGAGCAGCCCGACATAGCCCTGCCGGGCGATGTCGAAGCTGTGTCCGGTACCGCAGCGCAGCGCGCGTTCGCGCGGTTGCAGTTCGTCTCCGCACTCCGGGCAGGCCAGGAGTGCGGCCACCTCGGTGAGTGCGGTCAGCTGGTGACGCTCTTCAGTTCGTCACCGAGCGCCGCAGCCTCGTCCGGTGTGAGTTCGACGACCAGACGCCCGCCACCCTCGAGTGGAACCCGCATGACGATTCCACGACCTTCCTTGGTTGCCTCGAGGGGACCGTCCCCGGTACGGGGCTTCATGGCCGCCATCCTCTGCTCCCTCCAGATCTGCGCGGTCGAGTGCGCACCTGTTCTCTGGCTCGCCGGGTGTTCGGCGGGCCACACCGGTCCTATTCTTCCCTATTGCCGTCTCGGGCGGACACCTGAGTACGAAATGTGACTGCCGAGTCGGTTCCGTTCGGGGCCGCGCGCACCCAGCAAACCTCCAGGTGATCGTCCACCATCCCGGTCGCCTGCATGAGGGCATACGCCGTCGTCGGGCCCACGAAAGCGAAGCCCCGGCGCTTCAATTCCTTTGCCAGAGCAATGGATTCGGGTGTGGTGGCCGGCACGTCCGCGATCGCCGCCGGGCGCGGGCGTGGCGCGGGCGCGAAGGACCACAGCAGCTCGTCGAGGCTCACCGGCAGGTCCCGGGCAACCTTGGCATTGGCGATCACCGCGTCGATCTTGGCGCGGTTGCGGACGATGCCCGCGTCGGCCAGCAGCCGGGCACGGTCGTCGTCACCGAACTCGGCGACCTTCGCGATCTCGAAGCCGGCGAACGCGGCCCGGAACGCCGGGCGCTTGCGCAGGACGGTGATCCAGGCCAGCCCGGACTGGAACGCCTCGAGACACAGCCGTTCGAACAGGGCGTCGTCGCCGTGCAGCGGCTTGCCCCACTCGGTGTCGTGATAGTCGCGGTAGAGCGGGGAGCCGATCGACCACGGGCAGCGGATGAGCCCGTCGTCGGCGAGCTCGGTCACGGCCGGTCCTGACCGGATGCGACCTGAGCCTGCCACTGGCGTACCTGTGCCAGCTCCAGCTCGAGTTCGTCGATGCGCTCGGCCAGCCTGCCCAGCGCCCAGTCGACCTCACCGGCCTTGTAGCCGCGCACGACCTGCTGGAACCGCAACGCGCGCACGTCGGCCCCCGTCACGCCCTGCGCGGGCAGCACCGTGGCCGTGGTGCCCGCGGGTAACGGACCGAGTTCCTCTGACCGCCCGAATACGGCGCTCGCCACCAGGAACAGCATGGCGGCGACCAACCCGACGATGAGCACGTAGAGCAGCAGCGTCAGCATACGAACAGCCTAGTTATCCCCACCGACAACTTTCGGCTCAGAGGTGGCGGGTGGTATCGATGCCCAGGGACATGCCCGCCAGGCCGCGCTTGCGGATGGCGAGCTTGTCGGCGACCTCGCGCAGGGCCTTGGCGGCCGGGTTGTCCGGGTCGGCGAGCACGATCGGAGTGCCCGCGTCGCCGCCCTCGCGCAGGGCCTGCTCGATCGGGATCTGGCCGAGCAGCGGCACCGTCGAGCCGACCGCGCGGGTCAGGCGATCCGCGACGACCTGGCCGCCGCCGGTGCCGTAGAGCTCCATCCGGGAGCCGTCGGGCAGATCGAGCCAGGACATGTTCTCCACCACGCCCGCGATCCGCTGCCGGGTCTGCAGGGCGATCGCGCCCGCGCGCTCGGCCACCTCGGCGGCGGCGATCTGCGGGGTGGTGACGACCAGGATCTCGGCGCTGGGGATCAGCTGGGCGATGGAGATGGCCACGTCGCCGGTGCCGGGCGGCAGGTCGAGCAGCAGCACGTCCAGGTCGCCCCAGAAGACGTCGGCGAGGAACTGCTGCAGCGCGCGGTGCAGCATCGGACCGCGCCACACCACGGGCGTGTTGCCCTGGGTGAACTGCGCGATCGAGATCATCTTCACGTCGTATGCCATCGGCGGCATGATCATCCGCTCGACCTGGGTCGGGCGGGCGTCGGTGCCGAGCATGCGCGGAATCGAGTGGCCGTAGATGTCGGCGTCGAGCACACCGACCGACAGGCCGCGCTGCGCCAGCGCGACGGCCAGGTTGGCGGTGACGCTGGACTTGCCGACACCACCCTTGCCGGAGGCGACGGCGTACACGCGGGTGAGCGAACCGGGCTGGGCGAACGGGATCACCGGCTCGGCCGAATCGCCGCGCAGCGACTTGCGCAGCTCGGTGCGCTGTTCGTCGCTCATCACGTCGAGGTCGACGGTCACCGCACCGGCGCCTGGCACGTCGGCGACGGCCTTGGTGACGCGCTGGACGATCTCGGTCCGCAACGGGCAGCCGGAGGTGGTCAGATACACCTCGACGTGCACATCACCGCTGTCGGCGATGGCGATCGACTTGACCATGCCCAACTCGGTGATCGGCTTGCGGATCTCCGGATCGTCGACCTTCGCGAGCGCCGCCCGCACATCCGCTTCCGTCATCACTGGCATATGCCCGATTTTATGCTGCTGGTAATTCGAGCACGGTCGTGGGGCTGATAGGCGGTGCTCACGGCGTCTCGGCCCGGTTCCGCTCGACTGCCGCGGCGAAATCCGGGTGCGCGGAAACGATCAACTGGTCCGCGTCCTGGTTCATCCAGACGTCCGCGAAGAACCCGGATCGGCACCATGCCAGCAAAGCAACCATCAAGGCGAGCGGCATACATCCGGGCACAACGGCGAACCCCAACGGTATGTAGAACTGACTCAGCTCGAGCGACACCGCGGTGACTAGAGCCGCGATCGTCAGCGCTACCACGAGCAGAGCTGCCAGCGCGATCCAGCGGGACCGCCTGATCTCCTGCAGGCAGAATTCGCAGACCGGGCAGGAGAACCTGAGCCTGCCCACTACCGGGTCCTGCTGGAAGAACGGCACAGCAGACTTCAACAGCAGCCGCGCGGTCGGCAATTCCGAGAGTGGCCCGGCGGAATTCACCGCGAAGTCACGGTGTCCGATGGCAGGCAATCCGTGCTCGCTACACACCTCGGGCATCTGCTCGGCCAGCACCAGCTCCATGGGCCCCGGTGTGGTGAAGATCGGTAGCCAGTCCGGGTTGACCTCGGTGTCGAAAACGACCTGTTGCCGGGACGTCATGACAGCCAACCCCGCTGGTTCCGTTCGCGGAAATACTGGTCGTCGTCGTCCTCGTCATCCGGGGTGACAATGCGCTCGCGGTTGGGCCTGCGGGTTCCGGGAACCACGGTGCTCGCAGCCGGTGCGGGCGCCGATGGGGGCGGCTGGTCCGCTCCCGGCTCCGACCTGAACTCGTCCGCGACCTGCTGCGACCTGAGCCGCAGCAGGTCCGCTTCGCCCTGTTCGGCCAGCCGCTGCCGCTGCTCATCCGACATGCCGGCGAACTGAGCCATCGCGGCGGGCATCGTCTGATCGGCAACCCGATTGAAAGCCTCACTGTGCAGCAGTTCGCGGGCGCTGCCCTTCCCCTCGAGGATCCCGCGAAGCTGATTCTTCAACTGCGGTTCCGTGGCGTTGTCCATCAGTACCCGCAGCGCCCTCGAAAGCTGCCGTGAGACTCCGATGTCACCGCGGGCCAGATCATGAATCGGCTCAGGCGCGTTCACTCAGGCTCCCGGGTGGTCGTAGTTCACAGTGGGCAGCACCGGCAAGTCGGCACTCTCGACCACAGCGACCACGCCGAAACCGACACCGGCGATGCCTTCGAGGGCTGCATACCCGGAGTTGAAACCCTGGACCAGGAGGTTCCATTCCTTGATGACCTGGAGCGTGGTCAGGGTGGCAGCGGCGACCAGGGCCGCGGTCGCGACAATGCCGACGCCGGAAGCGGCGGCGACCCTGACCGCGACCCACTCGATGAAGGCGACGGCGGCGTAGTCCAGCACTGCCTGCAGTGCGTTACTCATCGCTGTCGAGATGTGGTACGCGGACTCGGCGAAACGTTTGATTTCGTCGGCCATGTCCTTCAGCGGATCGACCTGGGCGGAGATAGCGGCCGTGAGCTCGGTGAAATAGGACTGCGCGCTCGTCGCAGCGTTTCCGTCCCACGTCGTGTCGACCGCGGCCGCGGCTGACTTGACCGATTCGGAGAAGGCCGAACTGTAAGCGGCGAGGTTCTCCACGGCCTTGCCGGCCTTCTGCAGCGCCTCCCAATCACCGGAGATCTTGCTGGTGACCCACTTGAGCGGGTCGGTGCCGACAACGTTTGCACACCACGTGTTCACCCAGTAGCTCGGGGAGACGGCGTTGGAGGTGATGAGGAACTCGAACTTGTCGCTGAGCGGATCCTCGAGCGCGGGTTCGGTCAGGTGCTCGGCAGGGGCTGTCGTCACGGCTGACCGCCCGCGGGGTAGGTCCGGTCCAGCTCATCGGCCAGCGCCTTGTCGGTGGTGCGGTACACCTGCGCCACCTTGGTCAGCTCGGTTGCCGCGGCCTCGGCGAGTGTTCCCAGCGCGTCGTAGTTCGGTGCGAGTTTGCTGTGCGCCTCGGTGACGGCGCTGAGACCCGTGCGGATCAACCCGCCGTCGCCCCACACGGTGTTGTCCAGTACCAGCCACTTCTCCAGGTACGTCGCGACATTCGCGTTGGCTTCGGCGAGTGTCTGCAAACTCGCGGCGAACGTGTCCACCGCGGCTGGATCAACCTTGAAAGTCTCCGACATCGAGCCCCCTGTCCCGGCGGCGAAGCTGACGCCGCGCGAATGTCAGAGCACTTTCACATAAGTGGCTCGCGCAGTGCAACCGCGCCTTGCCCGGGGCCGGTCTAGCCCACCTCGGCAGCGGCCCTGTCTGTGCCTCAGATTCGGGGGAGGTCCGAGGGTTTGGGCGCGAGCCCGCTCGAGTACGAGCCCGACCACGCCATCACGTTGGCGACGTAGGCCATCGAGTTGTTGTAGCGCAGGATCGCCTTGGACTGCTGGGAGAGGTCGCGCATGTTCAGTCCGCCGTCGCACAGATAGCGGCCCGCGGTGAGCGCGGCGTCGAACAGGTTCTGCGGGTCGGCGACGCCGTCACCGTTGCCGTCGGCGGCGTAGCGGTGCCAGGTCTCGGGCAGGAACTGCATGGGGCCGATGGCGCGGTCGTAGCCGCCGAGGCCGTCGAGTTCGCCGCCGTCGCTGTCGTAGATGACATTGTTGCCGTACAGGCTGCCGTCGAGGACCGGGCCGTAGACCGCCTTGATCGGGTTGCCGTCGGCGTCGGCTTTGCCGTAGGCGTGGGTGGATTCGACGCGGCCGATGCCCGCCAGCAGCGACCAGGACATCCCGCAGTGCGGATTCTCCACGGCCAGTTGCTCTTCGGCGCTCTGGTAGGCGGCGACCGCGATACCGGGAATGCCGAGCGGGCCTGCGGGAAGATCGGCGGAAGCCCGATCATTCGGCAGCGCAACGGTTTTCACCACCGGCGTGGCCGAGGGTGACTGACGAGCCTCCGCGTGCGCGACCTCGGCGATGTCGGCCTGAGGCGCGGCGACGAGCTCGGGCGCGGCCTCCGGATCGACACCGGGCAGGTCGTGCTCGACGGCCGCGGTACTTGCGGTGGTCGCGTCGGTCGCGGCGGCGGTAACGGCCACGAGTCCGGCGGGGACCAATCCGGTCAATGCGATGAGCGAGCTACGTCGAACCGTCGTAGCAGGCTGTTTCCGATGACGACCCACTGTGTGGTGCCCTCCTCAACCGTGTTGGATGAGAAGAGATTACCGCACCCGAGATCTTTTTGTTACCCCTCCGTGATCTGAATATCGGTTTGATTTCTACGGGGCAGGGGGACCCGGCGGCAGCGGGATGACGATGTTGAACGGCAGCGTGATCCCAGGCTGCTGGGTCGGCGCCGCCGGGGCGGGCTCGGCGGGCGCTGGCTCCTCGGTCGGCGCGATGCCCGGTTCGGGCGTCTTCTCCGCTTCCTCGGTTGGCTGCGCCTCGGCGGGTGCGGGCGCGGGTGCGGGCTCGCCGGTCGCGGCGGGCGTGCACACGGGCGCGGTGGCCTGCTGCTCGGTCGCCTGCTGCTCGGGCTGTGCCGGATCCTTCGGCGCCGCGGCACCATAGGTCTGCTCGGCCGGGCGCTTCTCCTCCACGAGCGGGTTCGGCATCTGGGCCGGCACCGGGTCGCTCACGCAGACCTCGGGCGCGGGCGCGACCGGCGCCGGGCAGAAGATGCCGCAGGGGATCGGCGGCAGGCCGGGCAGCGTGATCATCACCTGCGTCGGCGTGGTGACCTTCGGCGTGTTCGGCGGCAGCTGATTGGTCGTCGACGGCGGCGCCGCGGTGACCGGCGCGTCGGTGGCGGCGGCCAGCACATTGGGCGAGACCAGCGGCGCACTGCCCGGCGGCACGATGTCGGGGGAGATGGTCACCTGGCTCGGCGCGCCACCGGTCCGGTACGCCGCCGACCAGCTCAGCACATTGGCCGCGTAGGACATCGAGTTGTTGTAGCGCAGCACCGCCCGCAGCTCCTGGGAGGCCTCGCGCAGATTCATGCCGCCCGAGCACAGGTACTTGCCCGCGGCGAGCGCGGCGTCGAAGACATTGTGCGGATCGGCCGTGCCGTCACCGTTGCCGTCGGCGGAATACAGCGCCCAGGTGCTCGGCAGGAACTGCATGGGGCCGACCGCGCGGACGAACCCGCCGTCGGCTTCCTTGATGATCTCGTTGCCAGGCAGCGTGCCGTCGAGCGCTGGGCCGAAGATCGGGGTGGTCGAGGTGCCCGCCGCGTCGGTGCGGCCGCTGCTGGCGTGCCCGGATTCGATGCGGCCGATGCCAGCCAGCAGGTTCCAGGTGAGCCCGCAGCCCGGCTGCGCGGTCTCCATCGCCAGTTCGGCGTTGCGGTAGGCGGCGAGCACGATCTCCGGGATGCCCAGCGCGCCGCTGCCGATGGGTAGCGAAATGCTGTGCAGTGGAACGGTTCCGGCGAAAGGCGCCAGGTTGTTCGCCGACGGCGTGAGCGCGCGCAGCTTGCGCGGCGCCTCCTGCGCGATCGGCAGCAGCCCGACGATCTCGGACGGATCGGTCTCGGGGGTGTCCTCGGCGGTGCCGGCCGTCGCGGCGAGCAGCGCTTCCGGCGCGGTCGGCGCGGTGCTGGGAGTCGCGGTCTGCACGGTCGACCCGGAGGCGACGAGGCCGGCGACGACAAGGGCCGACATCGTTATCGGAGCAGAGATTCGCACGGCCACACCAACCCTTTACGTCGAAGCAGCGGGCCGCAGAGTCCCCCTCCGGCCCGCCCGGAACAACGTGATCCAGGTTACCTACCGGTCAGGTAGTTGTAGAGCATTTCCGGTTACTCGTCTGAACCACCTGGCGAAACCGGGGCAGCAGAGGGCGTTTGACCGGAGGTTTTCTTGCGAACGGCTTTTCGCTTCTTCTCCGTCTTCGGCGCGCCGTCCGGTGTCGTGACCGCGTCGATCCGGTCGAGCACCTCCTTGATCTCCTCGAGTTCGCGGCGCAGGTAGTCGCGGGTGGCGACGTCGCCGACCGCCAGGCGCAGCGAGGCGAGCTCACGGGCCAGGAACTCGGTGTCTGCCTTGGTTTGTGCCGCCCGGGTGCGGTCCTCTTCGAGCGAGACCTTGTCCCGGTTGTCCTGCCGGTTCTGGGCCAGCAGGATCAGCGGCGCCGCGTAGGCGGCCTGGGTGGAGAACGCCAGGTTGAGCAGGATGAACGGGTACGGGTCCCAGCGCAGCGCGACCACGAACACATTGAGGATGATCCACACGATGACGATCACCGTCTGGATCGCCAGATACCGTCCCGTCCCGAGGAACCGGGCGACCTTCTCGCTGCTGCTCGCGAACGCCTCGGAGTCCCAGTCGAGGGAAAAACGCGAGCCGACCGGCGTTTCCAGCCGCAGACGGGCCGGGTTCTTCTCACTCACGACGTGCCTCCCTCCGCACGGAGCATGCTCGCCTCGGCATGGGCGGACGGTGGCTCCTCTTCTTCGCGCCAGTCCTCGGGCAGCAGGTGATCGAGGACATCGTCGACGGTCACCGCGCCGAGCAGATGATTCTCCGCGTCGACGACCGGACCGCACACCAGGTTGTAGGTGGCGAAGTAGCGGGTCACCGCCGAGAGCGGCAGATCCGGGGACAGCGGTGTCAGATCGGTGTCGACGATCCCGCCGACCAGGTGCGCGGGCGGTTCCCGCAGCAGCTGCTGGATGTGCGCGCAACCCAGGTAGCGGCCGGTGGGTGTCGCTGTCGGCGGCCGGACGACGAAGACCATCGAGGCAAGGGCGGGCGTGAGATCGGGGTCGCGGACCCTGGCCAGCGCCTCGGCGACGGTGGTCGACGGGCTGAGCACGATCGGTTTCGGCGTCATCAGACCGCCCGCGGTGTCGGGGGAATGCGCCAGCAGCCTGCGGACCGGCTCGGATTCCTCCGGATCCATCAGGGCCAGCAGCGATTCGGCTTCGCTCTCGGGCAGTTCGCCGAGCAGGTCGGCGGCGTCGTCGGGGTCCATCGCCTCGAGCACGTCGGCGGCGCGGCGCACCTCGAGATGGCCGAGCAGATCGACCTGGTCGTCGTCGGGCAGCTCCTGGACGACATCGGCGAGGCGTTCGTCGTCGAAGGCGATCGCCACCTCGATGCGGCGTTTCTCCGGCAGCTCGCGCAGCCGGTGGGCGACGTCGGCGGCGCGCAGCCCCTCGAACTGTTCGAGCAGTGTGGTGACGTCCTGGCCCGGCCTGCCGACCACCGCGGGTGTCAGGCCCTCGACCTGCGTCCAGTCGACCACGTGCACGGTGCGCCTGCGCCCGATCCGGCGATGCCCGCGCACGGCTACCCGGCTGACCACCCAATCCCTGGTCCTGGTCTGTTCGATGCCCAGATCGGCCACGTAGACGTCGACGCCGTTCAGATCCGGCAGGCCGGGATCGTCGACCCGCACCTGGGAGTCCACGATCTGGGCCATGGCCAGCATCTCGCCGGGGCGCTGCGCGAATCGCCGCAGGCTCACGGTGCCGGTGTTCAGGGTGACGATGCCCGGCTCGATCGCGGTGACCCGCAGCATCGGCACGAAAATCCGCCGCCGGGTGACCAATTCGACGACCATGCCGTGCACCCGGGGTTGCTGGCGCCCGTGCCGCACGGCCACGACGACGTCGCGGACCCGGCCGATAGACTCCCCGTCCGGACCCAGCACCGTCAGACCGGCGAGCCGGGCGACGTACACCCTGGTGGTTGCCATGACCCTCAGGCTAGGCCACACGAGGAGGAGCCCATGAAGCCCCGCCGATCGGTGCTCGCCGTCCCCGGCAGCAACCCCAAGATGATCGCCAAGGCCAAGGGCCTGCCGGTGGACGAGGTCTTTCTCGACCTCGAGGACGCCGTCGCACCCGGCGCCAAGAGCGCGGCGCGCGCGAACATCGTCGCCGCGCTGAACGAACCGGGCTGGGGGTCGCAGCTGCGGGTGGTCCGGGTCAACGACTGGACCACCGAGTGGACCTACGCCGATGTGATCACGGTGGTCGAGGGCGCGGGCGCGGTACTCGACGCGATCCTGCTGCCCAAGGTGACCGACGCGAGTCAGGTGCAGGCGCTGGATCTGCTGCTGACCCAGCTGGAGAAGGCCAGCGGGCTCGAGGTCGGGCGGATCGGGATCGAACCGCAGCTCGAGAACGCCATCGGCCTGCGCAATATCGACGCGATCGCCACCGCGAGCCCGCGCGTGCAGGCGCTGGTGTTCGGCCCCGCCGATTTCATGGCCAGTATCAATATGCGCACGCTGGTGGTCGGCGAGCAGCCGGAGGGTTACGACGTCGGCGACGCCTACCACCACATCCTGATGACCATCCTGCTCGCCGCCCGCGCGCACGGCATCCAGGCGATCGACGGTCCGTACCTGCAGGTCCGCGACGTCGACGGGTTCCGGCGGGCGGCCGGGCGCACCGCCGCACTGGGTTTCGACGGCAAGTGGGTGCTGCACCCCGACCAGATCGACGCGTGCAACGAGATCTTCAGTCCGCGCCAAACCGATTACGACCGCGCCGAGTTGATCCTGGAGGCCTACGCCTTCCACACGTCCGAGGCGGGCGGCGCGCGTGGCGCCGTCATGCTGGGCGATGAAATGATCGACGAGGCCAGCGCGAAGATGGCGCAGGTCATAGCGGAGAAGGGCCGAGCTGCCGGAATGACGCGCACAACGCGTTTCACTCCGCCACAGCCGGTCCAGAACTAGCAGAATGGGACTATGACGAATCCCTTGGGCAACCCGAATCGCGGACGGCAGGCGTTGCCGACGCCGCCGTCGGGCTGGCCGGTCGGCTCGTATCCGACCTACGCCGAGGCGCAGCGCGCGGTCGACTACCTGGCCGACGGGCAGTTCCCGGTGCAGGACGTGACCATCGTCGGCGTCGACCTCATGCAGGTGGAGCGGGTGCTGTACCGGCTCACCTGGGGCAAGGTCATCGGCGGCGGCGTGGTCTCGGGCGCCTGGCTCGGCCTGTTCCTCGGTCTGCTGCTGAGCCTGTTCACCACGACCGGCGGCGCACTGGGTCCGCTGGTCGTCGGCCTGGTCGGTGGCATCGTGTTCGGCGTGATCACCACCTCGATCCCGTACGCGGCCACCAAGGGCCAGCGCGACTTCGCCTCGTCCATGCAACTGGTCGCGGGGCGCTACGACGTCCTGTGCGACCCGAAGACCGCCGAGCGCGCCCGCGACATGCTGGCCCGATTGGCCCTGTGACCGAAGAAGATAGCGTGCAAGCCCGGTCGTTCAAGGCCGGGTTGGCGAGTCGAGTTTGTCGGTGGGTGGCCGTAGGGTCGGATTGTGCAGCTCCGCTACAACTTCCGCGTCTATCCGACGCCGGGCCAACAGATATCGTTGGCTCGCGCGTTCGGGTGCGCGCGGGTGGTGTACAACGACGGGCTGGCTGCCCGTCGGGCTGCTTTCGCCGCCGGGCAGCCCTACATCAAAGACTCCGTATTGCAAACCCAGGTGATCACGGCCGCGAAGAAGACCCCCGAACGCGGCTGGTTGGGCGAAGTCTCGTCAGTGGTGTTGGTCCAAGCTCTGGGCGAACTTCATACCGCCTACCGCAACTTCCTCTCTTCGGTCACCGGGAAACGCAAGGGTGCGAAGGTAGCGCCTCCGAGGTTCCGGTCCCGCAAAGACAATCGGCAGTCGATTCGGTTGACTCGCAACGGTTTCAGCGTTCGCTCCAACCAGCGGTTGTACGTGGCGAAGGTCGGGGAACTGAAGGTCGCGTGGTCTCGGGAACTGCCGTCGGAGCCGTCGTCGGTGACGATCACCAAGGATGCCGCGGGCCGGTTCTTCGCGTCGTTCGTCGTCGCTGTCGACGATCAGCCGCTGCCGCAGGTCGATACCGAGGTCGGTATCGACCTGGGTTTGGCGAGGTTCGCAGTGCTCTCCGACGGCAAAACGATTACTTCGCCGAGGTTCTTGCGACAGGCCGAGCGGCGGTTGCGAAAGACTCAACAGGCGTTGTCACGCAAACAGAAGGGCTCGAAGAACCGGGACAAGGCCCGGCTGCGGGTAGCGAAAGCGCACGCGAGGGTCGCCGACACTCGGCGGGATTGGGCACACAAGCATTCCACGACGATCGTCCGCGACAACCAAGCGGTCTACGTCGAGGACTTGTGTGTGCGGGGTTTGGCCCGGACGAGGCTGGCGAAGAGCGTGCACGATTCCGGCTGGGGCATATTCACCCGCATGCTGGAGGAGAAGGCCGCACGGTACGGGCGGACGTTTGCGAGGGTGGATCGTTTCTTTCCGTCGTCGCAGATATGCAGTTCATGCGGGGTTGTCGATGGTCCGAAGCCGCTCTCGGTCAGGGAGTGGCAGTGCCCAGCGTGTGGTGTGGTCCACGATCGCGACCTCAACGCTGCCAAGAACATCCACGCCGCAGGACGTGCGGAGTGGTTAAACGCCTGCGGAGAGACGGTAAGTCTCCCCGCCTAGCAGGGAGCGCGACTCTATGAAACAGGAACCCACTGGAGCGGCGCAGCGTGCCGCGGGAGGAATCTCGGTCGTTCACGGCCGGGAGGGCGTCAAGCAATGGATGTGGTGAATTCGGTCCGCACCGCGGTGCTGGACCATTACGGCGTCGACCGGGCGCAGGTCGACTCGGCCTCGGTCACCTTCCTCGGGTTGGAGCCGATCGAGATCCTGCGCATCCCCGGTGCCGCCGCGGTGCACTACGCGACCCTGGGCGGGTCACGGCATCCGATGGGTGATCCGGCCGATCTGTTGGCCGATCCGGTCCGTGGCCCGCGGGCCGAGCTGGTGCTCACGCTGCTGGCGAGCGCGGGCCCGCAGGCCGGTGTCGTTCGTTCGCTCGCCGTGCTCGTCGCGACCCCATCGGTGGAAGGTGTTGTGCTGCAAGCCGACGCGTTGCTCGACCTGGGCGAACCGTTGTGGCACAACGCGCCGTTCACGGCCGTGCTGCTCGGCGAGAGCGACATCACCGATGTGGCGTTACCCGAGCCCGCCGATCCGGTGCGGTATCTCAGCGTCACCCCGATCACCGCGACCGAGGCCGCCTGGGTCCGGGTGCGCGGCGCCCAGGCCCTGCGCGACGCCTGGGCCGAGGCGGGCATCGACGTGCGTGATCCCGCGCGCGGCGCGGTCAACCTCTAGCCCAGGTGCGATCCGACGCGAGCACGGTACGACCGGTCGAGGCATCGCCCGCCGGTTCGACTCGGATGTCGGATCTTTCCAACTACCACGCTGAATTCTTCGAAACGTGGCCGAAAGTATACAAAGCAATCGCCGGACCACCGACCTACGAATAGTTCACACCGAGTTCCGTGACCAATAGGTGACGGAAAACCCGCCGTCGCACCTTCGGCGTAGCTGTTCACCCGGTGCGGTCGGCTTCATCGCAGGGGCCTTGGCCACGGCCTGGGGGTTGCTCTGTTACCGACACGATGCAGCGACGACGCATTGTGCACCCGACGGGTGAATCGCTCGGCAACCCGGCACGAAATGCCCCTTTACCTGCGGAGAACATCGGCGTGCAATGAGAATATGAACGTCGTCGAACTCCCCCCAACCGACCGCCGCCGCGCCGCCCGCACCGCCGTCGATGATCTCGGCGCACAGCGCAGCGATCACGTACTCGTGCGGGTGACCTGTCCCGCCAGCCACCACGTCGCCACCGTGTACAAAACGGAGGAGGGGCCGGTGGTAGTCACTGCGAGTGAACCCCACGCGAGCGGCTCCCGTGACTTCGTTGACAACGCACATCACGGTGGAAGCCGCGGTTCCGAGTACGTCGATATGGTCCAGGCGACCAGATTCGAGGACGACGACCTGCCCGCATGGTGCAGCTGCGGCACACACGCGCTCTCGCGCGCGGAGCTGCAGAAGGCGATCGCGTCGCATACGCGCACCCTTTCGGTGACCACCTGAACGGAGGCCGGTCGCAGTCGGCATGACTACGCCCACCGAGCATCGGAAGGTCGACCTTCGCGTCGGAGGTGTCGATCTTGGAGGCATGCTTTCTCAGCCCGCCGGCTCGGACGGCCTGGTGATCTTTGTGCACGGCAGCGGGAGCAGCCGGTTCAGTCCGCGCAACCGCTACGTCGCCGAGGAACTGACCGCCGCCGGGCTCGGCACACTGCTTTTCGACCTGCTCACCGCCGGTGAAGAGAGCGACCGACGGCTGGTGTTCGGCATCGAGCTGCTGGCCGACCGTCTCGCCAAGGTCACTGCGCAGGTCGGCGACAAGGCCAACTGGGTGGCGTACTTCGGAGCCAGCACGGGCGCGGCCGCGGCGTTGTGGACAGCCGCGGATCCGGACGCCGATATCGTCTCGATTGTCTCCCGCGGCGGGCGCCCCGATCTCGCCGTCCCGCGCATCGATCGGGTGCGGGCGCCGACGCTATTGCTGGTCGGTGGGCACGACTGGACGGTACTCGAGCTGAACCGCCAAGCGGCCGAGCGCATGCGCTGCCCACACCAGCTGACTGTCGTGCCGGGCGCAACGCATCTGTTCGAGCAACCGGGCACGCTCGAGGTCGTCGCCCGCGAGGCGCGCGACTGGTTCCTGGCGCATCGGCCCGGCGGAACCGAAACCACCTGAGCCGAGTTCGAGAGCGGCTGGCAGGCATACGGCAGCCGCCAGCTCCGAGCGAGGGGTTTCTGAAGGTCGTCGCGGCCGCCGCCGCCCAGCAGAAGGTCTCGTCAGCGCAATCTCGCGCGAGTGCGACCGACCAGGCGCTGCTGGCCAAGAACGCCGGTACCGACGCGAACTTCGTCACCAGCCAATTCACGATCCCGCACCACTAGCGAAAGCCGTCCGGGCCGGCCGCATCTCACGTCGAACTGAGCGGATCGACAGGCAAGCAACGTGGGCGTGGCGATCCAGAGACCAGGCTAGATCCATTTGTTGCGGCGGAAACTGCGGAACAGCACGCCACAGAAGATGGCCATGATCGCCAGCACCACCGGGTATCCCCACGGCTGGTGCAGTTCCCACATGAAGTCGAAATTCATGCCGTACACGCCGGCGATCATGGTCGGCACCGCGGCCATGGCGGCGTAGGCCGCGATCTTGCGCATGTCGGTGCTCTGCTGCACGCTGATCTTGGCCAGGGCCGCGTTGACCAGGCCGTTCAGCAGTTCGTCGAAGTAGCCGATGTGCTCGGTGACGTTGGTGTGGTGGTCAGCGACGTCGCGCAGGTAGCGGCGAATCTCCTTGGGCACCGGCAGATCCTGATTCTGCACGAGCGACTGGAGCGGCGGCCCCAGTGGCCCGACCGCGCGGCGCAATTCGACCACCTCCCGCTTGAGCTGGTAGATCGCCCCGATGCCGACCTTCGAGGCGGGCGTGAACACGGCCTCCTCCATCTCGTCGATATCGGACTCGACCGATTCGGAGACGTCGACGTAGGAATCGACCACGTGGTCGGCGACCGCGTGCAGCACCGCGCACGGACCCAGCCGCAACTGGTCGGGCTTGCCCTCCAATTCCCGCCGTACCCCGGCCAGACCGGTGTGCTCGCCGTGGCGCACGGTGATCGCGAAATGCGGGCCGGTGAAGACCATGATGTCGCCGGTTTCGACGATCTCGCTGATCGCGTGGATGTCGTGCTCGACGTAGCTGACGGTGCGCATCACCAGGAACAGGGTGTTGTCGTAGCGCTCCAGCTTGGGGCGCTGGCGGCCGTGCACCGTGTCCTCGACGGCCAGCGGGTGCAGGTCGAAGATCTGGGCGACATCGGACATCTGCCCCTCGTCCGGATCGTGCAGGCCCAGCCAGACGAACCCGTCCTCGGTCTTGCCCGCCTCGGTCAGCGCCCGCTGCGGGGTGAAATGCCCGGGCAGCCGTGTGCCGTCGACGTAGACGCCGCAGTCGACGATGGCGCGCGCCGTCGGCACGGGGATCCGCGGCCGCGGTGTCACGGGCCGGCCCGGCCCGCGAAACGACGGCATCGGCGGCATGGAGGGCACGAGGTGGATGCTACGGCCAACCGCCGAGTCGGCCCAGGCCTGCGCGCCCGCCGAGACCGCACTGTAAGACTGAGGGTGTGCGCATCGATCTGCATACCCATTCGACGGCCTCCGACGGCACGGACAGCCCGGCCGAGCTGGTGCGTCGCGCCGCCGCGGCCGGCCTCGACGTCGTCGCGATCACCGACCACGACACCACCGCGGGCTGGGCCGAGGCCGAGGCGGCACGGCCGCCGGGGCTGACGCTGGTGCGTGGGATGGAGATGTCGTGCCAGGGCATGGGCGAGGACGGCAGGCCCGTCCCGGTGCATCTGCTGGCGTACCTGTTCGACCCCACCGACGCGGGTTTCGCCGAGGAACGCGAACGGCTGCGCGGCGAACGGGTGGCCAGGGTGCGCGCGATGGCCGACAAGATGGTGGCCGACGGCCTGCCGATCGATCCCGACGCGGTGCTGGCAGGCGCCGGTCCCGCGGCGGGCCGCCCGCATCTGGCGCGGGCGCTGGTCGCGGCGGGCGTGGTCGAGAGCGTCGACGCAGCGTTCGTGGAACTGCTCGCCCCGCACGGGACGTACTACGCGGAAAAGGCCGACACCCCGTTGACCAGGGCGGTCGAGCTGATCGCCGCCGCCGGAGGGGTCAGCGTGGTGGCCCATGTGCGGGCACGCAAGCGCGGCAGGCTGCTCGCGCTCGACGAGATCAGGGAGCTGGCCGCGCTCGGGCTCGGCGGACTCGAGATCGACCACCCGGACCACTCCGAGGCCGACCGCGCTGTGCTGACCGATCTTTCGGCCGAACTCGGCCTGCTGCGGACCGGCTCCTCGGACTATCACGGCAGCAACAAGACCATCGAGATCGGCGCCTGCCGGACCGATCCCGAACAGTTCGAGGCGCTGATCGGCAAGGCGAGCGGGGTGCCGGTGATCGCCCAGTGACGCTGCTGCGCGGGCTCAGCGGCATCGTCGCGGGCGGGGTGGTCGTGCTGCTCTGTGTCGTGGCAGGCGCCGCGGTGATCGGTTCGCGCAGGGACTTTCCCGGGCCCGGCGCCGAATCGCTGACCTGGCATGTGCTGGCCGCGATCGTCGTCGTCGGCGCGCAGGTCTTCGCCGACCGGCGCCGCGGCCTGGCGACGTTCACCGGCGCGGCGGTAGTCCTGGTCACGGCCGGTGTATTGCTTTGGACACAATGGTGGGGCTGACAGCCGCGTAGTGGTTGCGCCCGGGTGAACTGTGGCCGAATATTTCTCTTTGTGAGCAACATCGAGACGGATGTTCTGATCCTCGGCGGCGGGCCCGCCGGGCTCTGGGCCGCCGTCTCGGCCGCAGGCGCGGGCGCCAGGGTTGTCCTGGTGGACAAGAGTCGTTGCGGTTCCAGCGGTCCGGCGGTCTACGGCACCACCACCCTGTGGGACATCGCGCCGGGTCAGGCCAGGGCGAACGTGGTCGATCGGGCACTCGCGCGCGGTGGTTGGCTCGGTGACGCCGTCTGGCTGCACCGGGTGATCGACGAGACCCATCGGCGGCTGCGGGTCTGGTCCGGCACGCGGCACCGGGTACCCGACACCGCGGACGGCGATCCGGTGGCGCACCTGGACGGCGCGAGCTATCTGCGCAGGCTGCGCCGCGGCGCCCTGGAAGCCGGCGTGCGCATTCTCGATCATCATCCGGCGCTGCATCTGCTCGTCGACCCGGCGGGCACGGTGGTCGGCGCCGCGGGCGTCCAGCATCACAACAAGTTCCGGCCGTGGACCGTTCGCGCGGGCGCGGTGGTGCTCGCGACCGGTGGTTGCGCGTTCCTGTCCGGCGGTGCGGGCACCGACGTGAACACCGGCGATGGCCTGCTGATGGCGGCCGAGGCCGGGGCCGAACTGTCCGGCATGGAGTTCTCCGGCGCCTACGGACTGGCGCCGGTGCTGTCGCGGGTGCACCCGAATCCGGCTGTCGCCCCTGGACTGTCGGTGCACTTCGCCGTGCTCTACGACGAGTCGGGGGTCGAATTGCCCGGCGCGTACCACCCGGCGGCGCTGGGCGCGCTCGCCGACGGCAGGCGGGTCTTCGCCGCGCTGCACGAGGTGCCCGACACGGTCCGGCACTGGCTCGGCAGACACGGCGCGATCGACTCCGCGGGCCGGGTGCCTGTGCGCGCGGTGCTGGAGGGAACGGTCCTCGGGTCAGGCGGCCTGGCGTTGTCCGGCACCGACTGCATGACCACCGTCCGCGGGCTCTTCGCCGCGGGCGCCGTCGCGGGCCGCGAAGTCGTCGCGGGCGCGGCGGGTGTGACCGGCGGCCTGCGCGGTGCGTGGGCGCTGGCCTCCGGAACCTGGGCGGGTGCGGGCGCGGCCGCTTTCGCGATGGTCACCGAGCGCGCCACCAGCGCACGCCCGGTGCCGGGAGCCGGCCTCGGTCCGCACGCCCACATCGATCCGCGCTCGGTGATCGGCCTGGTGCAGGAGCACACGCTGCCGCTACGGCGCAGCTACCGGCGCAGTGCGGGCAGCCTGCGCGACAGCATCGCCGAGCTGGATACGATGTGGCCGGGCGCGCGGTTCGAACTGGGCGGCATCGGCGCTGGGCAGCTGCGGGCAAGGCAGGCGGCGGCCCTGCTCGCGGTCGCGCGGTGGGCGGGCTACAGCGCGCTCGTGCGCACCGAGAGCCGCGGCATCCACCGGCGCATCGACCATCCGGACGTGGTCGCCGACTGGCGGGTCCGGCAACGCTGTGGCGGGCTCGACGACGTGTGGGTCCGCCGGGCCGATTCGCCCGATCCGTGGGACGGCGAGCTCACCGCGAGCCGACCCGCCGCGGTGTGATTGTTCACCGGATGTTCCCCGCCAGCTGCGAGTTTTCTCTAACGCCATGGCAATTCGGCGCCGCTACCCTCGACACATGACGCTCGGCCGGATGACACACGGGACCGGTTTGGCAACTGGTCGGCCCGGCTGGCAGAATGTTGCGGATTCCCTTCCCTTGCCACCGCCGGGTTCGGGGAACATGGTGACCCTTCGCCTCGCGACGCACCGTCGCGGCCGGGGGTCGACCCGTTTGTCTGCCCGGACCACCCGTCCGGCTCCGCTCGGCGGATCAGTGCCGCGCTGCGCGACCGGTTTTCTCCGGTATTCGCCCTGGCTGCGCACCCTATGAGCGTCATGCAATTCCGTATTCCCGATATACCCGGCGGTAACCGTCCCCCGGTTGAGTCCGACTCGAGCAGGAGTGAAATCGTGTCACCTGTGACTGACGCACCGAATGCCACCGCGGCGCCCCAGGCCGATGACGCAGCGAGCCTTGCTGCCATCACCCACGACGAGATCTTCGCGGGTCACCTCGGCGGCAAGCTGTCGGTCGAGCTCAGTGCCCCGCTCGAGACCCAGCGTGACCTGTCCATCGCCTACACCCCCGGCGTTGCCCAGGTCAGCCGTGCGATCGCCGAGGACGCGGCACTCACCAAGACCTACACCTGGACCGACCGCCTCGTGGTCGTGGTCAGCGACGGCACCGCCGTGCTCGGCCTCGGCGACATCGGCCCGCGCGCCTCGCTGCCCGTGATGGAGGGCAAGGCCGCGCTGTTCAAGAAGTTCGCAGGCCTGAACTCGATCCCGCTGGTGCTCGACACCACCGATCCCGACGAGATCGTCCAGACGCTGATCCACCTGCGCCCGAGCTTCGGCGCGGTCAACCTCGAGGACATCTCGGCGCCGCGCTGCTTCGAGATCGAGCGGCGTGTCATCGAGGCGCTGGACTGCCCCGTCATGCACGACGACCAGCACGGCACCGCCATCGTGGTGCTGGCCGCCCTGAAGGGCGCGGCCGCGCAGCAGGGCCGGGACATGTCGGCGCTGAAGGTCGTGGTGTCCGGTGCCGGTGCGGCCGGTGTGGCGTGCGCCAACATCCTGCTCGCCGCGGGCGTCCCCGATGTGGTCGTGCTCGACTCGAAGGGCATCGTGAGCTCCGGCCGCGGCGACCTCAACGAGGTGAAGGCCGAGCTGGCCGCCCGCAGCAACCCGCGCGGGCTCACCGGTAGCGCCGCCGACGCGCTGGCCGGTGCCGACGTGTTCCTCGGCCTGTCCGCGGGCACCATCCCCGAGGAGCTCATCGCCTCGATGGCGCCGGAGTCGATCGTGTTCGCCATGTCGAACCCGGACCCGGAGATCCACCCCGAGGTGGCCGCCAAGTACGCCGCGATCGTGGCGACCGGCCGCAGCGACTTCCCGAACCAGATCAACAACGTGCTCGCCTTCCCCGGCGTGTTCAAGGGTGCGCTGGACGCGGGCGCGCGCCGGATCACCGAGGGCATGAAGGTCGCCGCGGCCGACGCCATCTTCGGTGTCGTCGCCGACGAGCTGTCCGTCGACCGGATCATCCCCAGCCCGCTCGACCCGCGCGTGGCTCCGGCCGTCGCCGAGGCCGTGGCCGAGGCCGCCCGCGCCGAGGGCGTCGCCTAGTCAGCAGTACTCACCAGGAAGCGCCCCGTTCCCCGGAACGGGGCGCTTCCGCGTTGTCTGGGATCATCGGGTGATGACGACGCGCACCGTGCAGTTCCCCGACGAGGTCGACGAGTACCTGGCCGCCGCGGCCGACGCCGCGGGCATCTCGGTGAACGCGGCCGTCGTTGCGGCCGTCCAGGAGTGGATCCACGCACAGGCGCAGCGCGCCGGCGAGCGAGCCCGCGTGCAAGAGGTCCTCGCGCACGACCCGCACCTGCGCGCCCTACTCGGTGACGACTGACGCGTCGGTCATGACGACCGTCCCGCGCGCGAGCCGCCCACTGCCAGGCGCGCTGGCCCAGACCGCCGCGGCCAGGATCGCGTCGAGCACCAGCGCGAGCACCGCCACCAGCAGCGCGCCGACCAGCACCAGGTCGTAGCGGTAGAGGCCGATGCCGTCGAAGATGTAGCGGCCGAGCCCGCCGAGGTTGACGTAGGCGGCGATGGTCGCGGTGGCGACCACCTGCAGCGTGGCGCTGCGTAACCCGCCCAGCATCACCGGCAGGGCGTTGGGGATCTCGACTCGGAACAGGATCTGCCGCTCGGTCATCCCCATCGCGCGCGAGGCGTCGACGACATCGGCGGCCACGGTGGCGATGCCCGCGTAGGCGCCCGCCAGCAGCGGCGGAACGCCGACGGTGATCAGGGCGAGCAGCGGCGGGATCAGTCCGAGCCCGAGCAGCAGCACCAGGAAGGTGAGCAGGCCCAACGTCGGCAGCGCGCGCATGGCATTGGCGAAACCGACCAGCATCGCACTGCCACGCCGGGTGTGCCCGATGACCAGACCCAGCGGCACCGCGATCACCGCCGACAGCGCGACGGCCAGGAAGCTGTACCAGAGGTGTTGCAGCAGCCGGTGGTCGATCCCGGCGGGCCCGCCCCAGTTCGCGCCGTCGCTCAGGTAGTGCCAGGCGTCGATGAACAGATTCACGAGCGTGCCTCTTCCCGGCCCGCGCTGGTCCACGGGGTGGCGATCCGGCCGAGCAGGAACACCAGCCGGTCGAAGATCAGCGCCAGCGCCAGCGTGACGATGATGCCCGCGACGATCTGGTCCGGGTAGTCGCGTTGATAGCCCTGGGTGAACAGCTTGCCGAGCCCGCCGACGCCGATCAGCGCGCCCACCGACACCATCGCGATATTGGTGACCACCACGACGCGCAGCGTCGAGACGAACACCGGCAGCGCCAGTGGCATGTCGACGGTGAGCGTGCGGCGCAGCCTGCCGAATCCGATCGCGTCGGCCGCGTCGACCACACCGGCGGGCACGGTATCCAGCGCGGTCGGCACCGCGATCAGCAGCAGCGCCGTCGAGTACACGGTGAGCGCGATGATGACATTGAGCGGATCGATGGCCGAGATGCCGACCAGCGGCGGGATGATCACGAACAGCGCCAGCGAGGGAATGGTGTAGGCCAGGCTCGACGCCGTCGTGGTGATTCGCCTGGCCCAGTCGCGGCCGCGGATCACCGCGCCGACCGGGATGGCGATCACCAGGCCGAGCAGCAACGGCACCAGCGCGAGCACCAGGTGCGTGCGCGTGATCGCCATGATGTCGGCGAAGTTGTCGATCAGGTATCGCACGTGACGTCCAGGTCGAAGAACTCCCGGTTGCGCTGCGCGTCCTCGATGCCGCGCTGCTCGGCGAGCTGGGTGAGCACGTCGACGGCCAGCAATCCGCCGCGCACGGCGCCCGCGTCGTCGACGGCGACCCCGATGCCCGACGGCGAGGAGATCGCCGCGTCCAGCGCCTGCCGTAGGTCACCGTCCGGGGTGAACAGTGAGCCGCCGGCGGACACGCTCGCCGCCAGGGACTTTCCGGCGCGGACCGCCTCCACACCGGTGACATCCACCCAGCCGCCCGGCTTGCCGTCGGCGTCGACCACCAGCACCCATTCGCCCTGTTCCAGCCGCAATCCGGCGACCCCGTCGGCCTCGACGGTCCGGATCGGCGCCAGCGCAATGGCATCGGCGGTGCGGAACGACAGCGCGCGGTAGCCGCGATCCCGGCCGACGAACCCCGCGACGAAATCGGTGGCGGGCTGGGCGAGGACCCGTTCGGGCGCGTCGAACTGCTGCAACACCCCACCGCGCCCGAACACCGCGATCTTGTCGCCGAGGGTGATCGCCTCGTCGATATCGTGGGTCACGAACACGATCGTCTTGCGCAGCTCGGCCTGCAGCCGCTGCATCTCGGACTGCAACTCCGCCCGCACCACCGGATCGACGGCACTGAACGGCTCGTCCATCAGCAGCACCGGCGGGTCGGCCGCCAGCGCCCGCGCCACCCCGACGCGCTGCTGCTGACCACCCGAGAGCTGCGCCGGATACCGTTCGGCCAGACCACGATCGAGACCAACCCGGTCGAGCACCTCCAGCGCCGCGGCGCGCGCGGACTTGCGGGACGCGCCGAGCAGCATCGGCACCGTGGCGACATTGTCGATCACCTTGCGGTGGGGCAGCAGCCCGCCACTCTGGATCACGTAGCCGATGCCGAGGCGCAGCTTCACGGGGTCGACCGTCGCGATATCGCGGCCGTCGATCGTGATGGTGCCCGCGCTGGGATTCACCATCCGGTTGATCATCCGCATCGAAGTGGTCTTGCCGCAGCCGGACGGGCCGACGAACACGGTGAACGAGCCGGATTCGATCCGCAGATTCAGCGCGCGGACCGCCCGGGTGCCGTCCGGATAGGTCTTCTCGATATCGCGGAATTCGATGTCGGACAAGGGTTCTCCTAGCGCCGACCGTGCCTAGGCGATGGGGGCGTTGAGCCCCTGCGCGGTGATCCAGGCGAGTGCGGCGGCCTTCGGTTCGATCTTGCTGTCCCCCGAGACGGCCGTGTTCAGCGAGATCAGTTCGGTGGTGGTGAGTTTGGCCGACACCGCGTCGAGCACCGCCACCGCTTTGTCGGTCTTCTTCGCGGCATTGAACAGCGGCACCACATTCTGGGCCGCGAAATTGTGCTGCGGATCGGCGAGGACGACGAGGTTGTTCTGCGCGATCGCGGGGGAGGTGGTGAAGATGTCGGCCGCGGTGACCTGGCCCTCGACCAGCGCGCGCACCGTCGCGGGCCCGCCGCCGTCGGCGATCGGCACGAAATCGGCGTCGCCGATCTCGAGGCCGTAGGTCTTCTTCAGGCCGGGCAGGCCGCCGGGCCGCTGCGCGAATTCCGCGGGCGCGCCGAATGTCACGTCGGCCGAATGCGTGGCCAGGTCGGCGATGCTGCGCAGGTTCCACCGGTCGGCGGTCGCACGGGTGACGACCACCGCGTCGGAGTCCTGGCCGGGGGCCGGCGTCGCGATGGCCAGGTCGCTGCCGAGGGCCGCGGTCAGCGCCGCGTTCACCTCCGGCTCCGAGGTGGCGGTGGCGTCGGCGTCCAGGTACTGCAGCAGGTTTCCGGTGTACTCCGGGATCAGCGAGATCGCGCACTGGCGTAACGCGGGCAGATAGGCCTCGCGACTGCCGATGTTGAACTTCGTGTCGACCTTGAAGCCGTTGATCCGCAGGACCTCGGTGTAGATGTTGGCCACGGTCTCGGACTCGGGGAAATTGGCCGAACCGATGATCAGGGCGTCACTGGCGCAATCACCCTTGGCGGCCAGCGGATCGGAGTTGCCGCACGCGGAGACGATCATGGCGGCGGCCAGCGCGACAGCGGCTGCCAGCACCCGGCCCGCCCGTGCCGCGAGGCGGCGTGCCGGGCGACGTTGTCTATGCGAAGAGGAGGAGAACGCGGTTTTCACTGGTGTCCTTCCGGCAAAGGCGGGCAGTGCGCTGTGCATGCGACCCGGGGGCCGCAGGTACATTCTGGTTGGTAATACTGCCCGCGTCGCGCCGAATTGCGTGGGTTGACCGCAAATACAGGAAGTTGGTGTCGCGGGATGGTGGCGGGTGCGGTGCGCCGGACAGTCGCTGCGCTACTGGTCACTACCTGGTCTTTCGCCGCGGTTTCTTGCGCGGGCGAGCAGGCGCGAACGGTGGTCGCGGTCGGCGCGGATTCCACTGCCGAATCAGTTGTACTCGCGGAGATCTATTCGCAGGCCCTGGCCCGGACCGGCACCGACACCACCGTCGTCCACGGCTCGGCGGCCCCGGCGGCTGATCTCGACGCGGGCCGGATCGCGGTGCTGCCCGCCCGCAACGGTGGACTGCTCGATCGCTGGAACCCGTCCGCGCAGGCGCGCACACCCGAGGCCGTGGTGGCCGCCGTCAATGCCTCACTCCCGCAGGGTCTGTCGGTCTCCGACGCCGCCGACGGGACCGACCTGCGGTCCCGGCTGCTGGTCACCGAGGAGTTCGCGAGCCGCGACGGTGTGCGCACGGTCGCCGCGCTCGTTCCGCGCTGTGCCGAACTGACCGCTGGTTATGCCGAGCTGCCCGGACTCGCAGGCGCTGCGCCGTCACCTGGCTTGATCTCCGGTTGCGCCTTCGCCACGATCACGCGCTATCCCGATCCGCAGGCGCTGCGAAAAGCTCTGCAGGACGGGGAGATCCAGGTGGGAATCGTCAACGGACCACCGGCCGACGCCGATTCGGCAGGCCTCGTAGTCCTCGACGATCCGAAGTACGCGCTGCGCGCCCAGAACCTGCTCGCCGTCTACCGCTCCGGCATCTTCGACCGCGCTCAGTTGAAAAAGCTCAACTACGTCGCCGGTGAACTCACCACCGAGGGCCTGGTCGACCTCGTGCGCCAGGTCGACACCGGCACCGACCCGGCCGCCGCCGCCCGCGCCTGGCTCGACGCCCACGCACTCTGACGGCGGCCCCCACAATCAAAAACCCGGTCCGGAACACGAGGTTCAGGGACGGGTTGTCCTGGCATGTTTCGCGCCGTATATTCCTACTGGAATATTTGGTGTGGAACAAACCCCGCGCGGGGACGTGGGAGTGGAGGTGGAGCTGTGGGGCAGCCGGGACGCAATGCGATGACGCCGTTGGCGATCGCGGTGCTCGCGCTACTCGACGAGCGGCCCATGCATCCGTACGAGATGTATCAGTTGCTGATCGCGCGCCGGGAGGATCTGCTGGTCAAGGTGCGGCCGGGGTCGCTGTATCACGCGGTGGCCCGGCTCGTGGCGGATGAGATGGTGCGGGCCGAAGGGACCGAGCGGGAGGGGAATCGGCCCGAGCGCACCATGTACCGGATCACCGATGCCGGGCGCGACGCGCTGCGGGCGCGGATCGCCGAGTTGCTGCGCACGCCGGTGCCGGAGTATCCGATCTTCCGGGTGGCGCTGGCCGAGGCGCACAACCTCCCGCGGGAACAGGTCGTCGCGTTGCTCGGTGAGCGGGTCGAACAGCAGGGCAAGGCGCTGGCCGATCTCGACGCGATGATCGAGTGGGCGCGGGTCAACGCGGTGCCGCGCCGGTACTGCGTCGTCCTGGAATACATGCGCGCGACGACCAAGGCCGATCTCGACTGGATCCAGCAGTTCGCCGCCGAACTCGACAGTGGCGCCGTCGAGTGGGAGCAGTTCGATCCGGTCACCGGCGAACGGCTCACCCTCGACACTGCCCGTAGCTGACCTCATCCGATAGGGACGAATTCGATGACCACCCAACGTAATCCGTGGCTGGCGCTGTTCGCGCTGGTGGTCGGGTTCTTCATGATCCTGCTCGACATGACGATCGTCGCGGTCGCCAATCCGGCGATCATGGCGGACCTGAACAGCGACATCTCCAACGTCATCTGGGTGACCAGCGCCTACCTGCTCACCTACGCGGTGCCGCTGCTGGTCACCGGCCGCCTCGGCGACAAGTACGGCCCCAAGAACATCTATCTGATCGGCCTGGCGATCTTCACCGGCGCCTCGCTGTGGTGCGGCCTGTCCGGCAGCATCGGCATGCTGATCGCCGCCAGGGCCGCCCAGGGCATCGGCGCCGCGCTGATGACGCCGCAGACGATGGCCGTCATCACCCGCACCTTCCCGCCGGACAAGCGCGGCGCCGCGATGGGCCTGTGGGGCGGCGTCGCGGGCCTCGCGACGCTGGTCGGCCCGATCCTGGGCGGTGTGCTGGTCGACAACCTCGGCTGGGAGTGGATCTTCTTCGTCAATGTGCCGGTCGGCATCATCGCGTTCGGGCTGGCCATGTGGCTGGTGCCTGCGCTGCCGACCAGCGACCACAAGTTCGACCTGGTCGGTGTCGCGCTCAGCGGTATCGGCATGTCGGCACTGGTGTTCGGTATCCAGGAGGGCAATTCGGAAGACTGGTCGCCGCGGATCTGGCTGCTGATCGGGTTCGGCGCGCTCATGCTGGTGGCGTTCGTGGTCAACCAGGCCAGGAACCGGGGCGAGCCGCTGGTGCCGATGAGCCTGTTCCGCGACCGCAACTTCTCGCTGTCGAACACGGCGATCGCCGCGATGGGCGCCGCGGTCACCTCGATGATGGTGCCCTCGTACTTCTACCTGCAGGCCGTGCGCGAGATGTCGCCGACGGTCTCGGCGCTGGTCTTCGCGCCGATGGCGATCGTCACCGGTGTGACCGCGCCGTTCGTCGGCAAGTTCTCGGATCGGCTACCGCCGCGGCTGGTGCCGACCATCGGTTTCACGCTGTTCGCCGGTTCGGTCTTCGCCTTCGCCGCGCTGATGACACCGGATTCACCGATCATCCTGTTCCTGATCGCCGCCGCCGTCGCGGGCCTGGCCAACGCGTGCATCTGGGCGCCGCTGGCCTCGACGGCCACGCACAACCTGCCGATCGCCCAGGCCGGTGCGGGCGCCGGTGTCTACAACACCACCCGCCAGGTGGGTTCGGTGCTCGGCAGCGCCGCGATCAGCGCGTTGATCGCCGCCCGCCTGACCGCCAACGGACTCGGCGGTGGCGCCCCGGTCGGCGAGGGCGCGGCCACCGGCCCGCTCCCGCCCCAGATCGTCGACGAGTTCAGCACCTCGCTGGCCCAGTCGATGCTGCTGCCCGCCGCCATCCTGCTCATCGGCGTCATCGCCTCGGCCCTGTTCGTCGGGCACGGAAAGTCCGGCGCGGGCCGGGCACCCGAACCGGCGAAAGCCGACGCGAGCGCCTGATATCGCTGCGGCAGGCTGTGCCGCTACTGCACCTGGATGGTGAGGGTCGGGTAGCCGGTGGCGCCGTCGGGGATGACGTCCTGCTGGAGCGCCGTCTGTGGGATGCCGGTGGTGTCGGTGGTGCGGGCGCGGAGGGTGTGCTGGCCGGGGGTGGCGTCCCAGTCGTAGACCCATTGGCGCCAGGTGTCGATGGAGACCTCGGCGGACAGACGGGCGGGCCTCCAGTCGCCGTTGTCGATCTGGACTTCGACGGCGGTGACGCCGCGGTGCTGGGCCCACGCGACACCGGCGATCGTGGTGCGGCCCTGGGGAATCCGGCCGCGGCCGCGCGGGGTGTCGATGCGGGTACCGGTCTTGATCGGGCCCCGCGCCGACCAGCCGCGGCGGGTCCAGTAGGCGGTGGCCTTGTCGAAGCGGGTGACCTCGAGTTCGGTGACCCATTTGGTGGCCGAGACGTAGCCGTAGAGGCCGGGCACGACCAGCCGGGCGGGGTAGCCGTGCTGGAGCGGGAGCGGTTCGCCGTTCATGCCGATCGCCAGTAGCGCGTCGCGGCCGTCGGTGAGTGCCGCGAGTGGCGTGCCGGCGGTCCAGCCGTCTTCGCTGGTCGAGAGCACCATGTCGGCGTCGGGCAGCGGGCCCGCTTCGGCGAGCAGTTCGTCGAGCCGGTAGCCGAGCCAGCGGGCGTTGCCGATCAGGTCGCCGTTGATCGGGTTGGACACGCAGGCCAGCGTCACCAGCCGTTCGACCGGTACGCGGCGCGCGAGATCGTCCCAGGTGAGGGTGATTTCGCGGTCGACCATGCCGTGGATGCGCAGTGACCACGAGTCTGTGGACAGCTGGGGAACGATCAGGGCGGTGTCGATCCGGTAGAACTCACTGTTCGCGGTGAGATAGGGGGTCAGACCGGGAACCCGCAGCTCGGCATCCGGCGGCAGACCGGGTAGCGGGGTAGCGGGGGCCGGTAGATCGACGGTCGCCCGCTCGGCCGAGACGTCGGTACGCGCCCCGCCGAGCAGTCGTCCCGCCAGCCCGGCACCGACGGCGAACACACCGGTCGCCGCGATCCCGCCGAGCACTCGCCGCCGCCCGCCGCGCACCTGGTCGGCATCCATCTGGTCTGTACCGGCCGGACCGACGCCCGCGCGCTCGGGATCGGTGACCGCGCCATCGGTCCGACCGGTGTCGGCCGGGCCGGCACCCCCGGTCCCCGTGTCGGCTACCCGCTCCGGCCTTCCCGCCGCGTCGGGCGTCTGGACTACTTCGTCGATACGCCGTGCCAGTCCCCGCAACGCGAGAATCCCTGCCGCAGTACCGATCAGCGCGGGCAGTGCCCCGCCGAATCCACCGACCCGGCCCGCCCCGACCACGGCGGCGAGCACCCCGAAGACGCCGAAGGTGATCGACCCGATCGGCCTGCCTTCGCGTTCGAGCGCCCCCGCCAGCCCGGCGACCACTACCGCCACCACCCCCATGCACACGAACAACACGGCCTTGTCGTTCGTCCCGAAGGTCTGGATCGCCCATTCCCGGATCCCGTCCGGCGTGTGGTCGACGACGCTCGCGCCGAGCGCGTACGCGGGCGCACCGCCCGCGCCGGTGAACACCGCGACCAATTCGGCCACCCCGAGCACCAGCGCGGCCGCCACGATCCCGGCCACCACCCGCAAGAACGCCATGGCCCGAGCCTACGTCCGGATTGCCCTGGTAGCCGATGTGCGTACCGCGCCGAGGGTCTTCCACGACGGCGGTGTCTCGCAGGTGACGTCGAAGTGAGCTGTGCGCGAAGGCAATTCGCCGAATCCGAGCACCTCGATCTGCGAGGTGCGAATCACCGGCATCCAGATTCGGCATAGAAATCCGCAGAACTGGGCGGTTTGTTTAGTTCATTGCGTTCTCGCCGCTGGTGGCAGCACGAGCGCCCGGCATGGCGGAACCGCCGATCCGGTGACTCCCGTCACCGAACATCGATCGTCGATGTCGCCGTGAGGTTGACGCCATGCGCGCGACGGATCGGGATAACCGGTGATTCATCTGCGCTCCGAAGGCTCTGCCCGCGCATCCGGGTTTCGCGCCGTCGCCGAGAAGAGGAACCAAAGCCGTGTTGTTCCAACGTAATCCGTGGTGGGCGCTGTGCGCGCTGATCGTCGGATACTTCATGATCCTGATGGACATGACTATCGCCGCCGTCGCCAACCCGGCGATCATGAGCGACCTCGATGCCGATATCACCGAGGTCATCTGGGTGACCAGCGCCTACCTGCTCGGCTTCGCCGTTCCCCTGCTGGCGGCGGGCAGGCTCGGCGACCGGGTCGGGCCCAAATACCTGTATCTGAGCGGTCTTTCGGTGTTCACGCTGGCCTCGCTGTGGTGCGGGCTGTCCACCACCGTCGACATGCTGATCGTGGCGCGTGGCGTCCAGGGCATCGGCGCCGCGCTGCTCGTCCCGCAGACGATGGCGGTGATCGCCCGTATCTTCCCGGCCGAGCAGCGCGGTGCGGCGATGGGTGTCTGGGGCGGCGCGGCCGGTCTGGCGACCCTGGTCGGCCCGCTGCTCGGCGGTGTCCTGGTGGACAGCCTCGGCTGGCAGTGGATCTTCTTCCTCAATATCCCGGTCGGCATCGTCGCGCTGGCGCTGGGCGCCTGGCTGCTGCCCGTCCTGCCGACCGGCATGCGCCGCTTCGACCTGGTCGGCGTGCTGCTCAGCGGCATCGGTCTGTTCCTGCTGGTGTACGGCATCCAGGAGGGCGAACACCAGAACTGGTCGGCCCAGGTGTGGCTGCTCATCGGCGGCGGACTGGCGACGATGGTCGTGTTCGTCGCGCACCAGGCGCAGGCCGACGGGGAGCCACTGCTGCCGCTGAGCCTGTTCCGGGACCGCAATTTCGCGCTGTCGAGCCTGGCCGTCGGGGCGATGGGCGTGGGGTTCAACGCGGCGATGGTCCCCGCCTACTTCTACTTCCAGGGGGTCCGCGGGCTCTCGCCCACCGCGGCGGCGCTGGTCCTCGCGCCGATGGCGCTGGGCACCGTGGTCTGCGCGCCCCTGGCCGGCCGTTTCTCCGCGCGGCTGCACCCGGCGGTCCTGCCCGGCGTCGGTTTCGCGTTGCTCGCGAGCGTCATCGGCGGGCTGGCGCTGCTGGTGGCCGACCCGGATGCCCCGCTGGCGGTCTTCGCGGTGATCGCGGCCTTCGGCGGGGTGGCCAACGGCTGCATCTGGGCGCCGCTGCCCGCCATCGCCACCAGGAACCTGCCCGCGCACCAGTCCGGGGCGGGGTCCGGTGTCTACAGCACCACCCGTCAGTTGGGCGCGGTGCTCGGCAGCGCGGCCATCGCCGCCTTGATCGCGGCGCGACTGTCGGCGCACGGTTTCGACGGCGAGGCGGATGTGCACGGCGCGGTGACCGGTGCCGTGCCACAGGCGCTGCGCGCCGCGTTCAGTGCCGCGATGAGCGAGGCGATGTACCTGCCCGGGCTCGCCCTGCTGGCCGGGGTGATCGCCTCGATGCTGTTCGTGCGCAACCGCCCGGAGCCACTGCCCGCTCCGGCCACCGTGCCCGCCCGGGATCCCGAACTCGTCTCGCTGTGACCCGGAAACGCGACACGGCCGGTCGCCCTGGCGGGCAACCGGCCGTGTCGGCGGTACGAACTATTCGATCACGAGTAGATCTTGTCGACCTCGCCCGCGTACTGCTTCATGACGACGGCGCGCTTGAGCGACATCTTCGGGGTGAGCTCGCCACCCTCCTGGGTCCAGTCGACCGGGAGGATGCGGATCTTCTTGATCGCCTCGGCCTTGGAGACCTTCTTGTTGGTCTCGTCGATCGCGGCCTGTACCTCGGCGACCAGCGCCGGGTTCTCGATCAGGGCCTCGATCGCGGTGTCGGCGGCGACGCCGTTGCGGTCCTTCCAGCCCGGCAGCGCCTCCGGGTCGAGGGTGATCAGCGCGCCGATGAACGGCTGACCGTCACCGACGACCATGACCTGGCTGATCAGCGGGTGCGCGCGCAGGGAGTCCTCGAGCACGGCGGGGGAGACGTTCTTGCCGCCCGCGGTGACCAGGATTTCCTTCTTGCGGCCGGTGATGGTGACGAAGCCGTCGGCGTCGATGGCGCCGAGGTCGCCGGTCTTGAACCAGCCGTCCTCGAACGCTTCCTCGGTGGCCTCGGCGTTGCCCCAGTAGCCGCCGAACACGACCGAACCCTTGAGCAGCAGCTCGCCGTCCTCGGCGATCTTGGCCGCGTGGCCCTGGATCGGGCGACCGACCGAGCCGACCCGGATGAACTGCGGGGTGTTGACGGTGAACGCGGCGGTGGACTCGGTCAGGCCGTAGCCCTCGTAGATCGTGACGCCGGCGCCACGGAAGAAGTGGCCCAGGCGCGCGCCCAGCGGGCCGCCACCGGAGACCGCGGCCAGGCACTGCCCGCCCAGGGCCGCCCGCAGCTTGCTGTAGACCAGCTTGTCGAAGACGAAGTGCTTGAGCTTGAGCAGCAGGTCGGGGCCGCCCTTGGTCTCGAGCGCCGTGCTGTAGGCGATGGCGGTCTCGGCCGCGGCGTCGAAGATCTTGCCCTTGCCGCCGTCGTGCGCCTTCTGCTTGGCGGAGTTGAACACCTTCTCGAACACGCGCGGCACCGAGAGGATGAAGTCCGGCTTGAACTCACCGAACTGCTCGACCAGGGTCGTCCAGTCCGAGCTGTGGCGGACGGTCACCTTGGAATCGAAGGCGATCAGCGCGACCGCGCGGGCGAACACGTGCGCCAGCGGCAGGAACAGCAGGGTCTTCTGGCCCTCGGAGACGAAGGCGGACAGCTCGATGCCGCCCGAACGCGACTCGGCCCACAGGTTCGCGTGGGTCAGCTGCACGCCCTTGGGGCGGCCGGTGGTGCCCGAGGTGTAGATCAGGGTGGCCGGGGAGGCCGAGCCGACCTGCTTGCGGCGCGCGTGCACGACCTCGTCGTCGAGATCGGCGCCACGCTTGGTCAGCTCGTCGACCGCGCCCTTGTCGATCTGCAGGGTCTCGGCCAGCGCGGGCAGCGAGCCGGCTTCGATCTCGTCGATCGTGGCGCGGTGCTTGTCGTTCTCGACGACCAGCAGCTTGGTCGCGGAGTCCTGCAGGATCCACTTGGCCTGCTCGGCGGCCGAGCTGTCGTAGATCGCGACGGTCACGCCACCGGCGGCCCAGATCGCGAAGTCCAGCAGCGACCACTCGTAGCGGGTGGCCGCCATGATGGCGACGCGGTCGCCCAGTTCGATGCCCGAGGCGATCAGGCCCTTGGCGACGCCGGTGACGGCCTTCTCGAACTGTGCCGCCGTCACGTCGTTCCAGCCGCCGCTGCCGTTCGGGACGTTGAACAACACCGTGTTCGGCGTCTCTTTGCCGAAGCGGAAGACGTTGTCGGAATTGTTCGCATCGTCCGGGATGGTGTAGGAAGCCGGAACTTCGAACTCTCGCATCTGTGCCCTTCCAGTGGGTTCTACTCGCCAGTAATCTACGACACGTTCGCGTGGGCCGCGATATCGCCGCCCGAATTGCCCGTCACCAGGCTTTATCGTAAATCGTCGATCGATACCGGCTGAATTGCTTCTCGCAGGAATTCTGCGAGTTCGCTGAGTGCCAGCGCTGCCTCGGTGACCAGCGCGGCCTGCAGTTGCGCGACGTGCCAGAGGCCGCGGGTTTCGGTGAAGCGGACATGCACACCCGCCCCACGCAGGGCTGAAACGAGCTGGCAACACTGATCGTGCAATAGTTCGCTCACATCGGCCTGCACGTAGGTGGGAGGCAGGCCGAGCAGGTTTCCGGTGAGCGGGGCGTAGCCCGCATCGGTTGCGGCGCCGTCGCCGAGGTAGTAGGCGGCGCACGCTTGCGACCACGCCCGGTTGATCACCAGGTCGCGGGCTTTGGCGGGCACCTGGGTCGGGTCGACCCAGGGTGCGATCAGGCCGAGGGCAGCAGGCGTCATCGCGTGCTTGTCGATCAGCCGCTGGGCCAGCGCCAGCGCCAGGCCGCCGCCCGCCGAGTCACCGGCCAGGCAGATCTGGTCGGGCCGGTAACCGACGTTGTGCACCAGATCCAGGAACGCGGCCTCGGCGTCGTCGAGGCCGGCCGGGAGCGGGTGTTCGGGCGCGAGCCGGTAGTCCAGCGCGTAGACCGCGCACGAGGTCTCCTGCGCCAGGTGCGCCACCAGCGAGCGGTGCGTGGTCAGCGAGCCGACCACGTAGCCGCCGCCGTGCAGGTACAGGATCGCGCCGGCGGCACGCTCCGGCGGGACAGCCCGGGTACGCGAACCCGGGATCGCGGTCTCCGCGATGACCCGCTCGGCCGGGCGGCCCCCCAGCTGCAGGTGCTGCACGACGGAACCGTCGGGCACCAGCTGCAGCAGGGAGACCGCGTCGAGCAGAGCGCGCTGCACCGCCACCGGCAGCCGCGCGTTGAGCGTGACCCGGAAGACCGGGTCGAGCAACACACGGGCGATCGGCAGCGGAATCTTGAACTCGCGCATGGCGTTACCTGAATTTCGCTCGGGTCAGTGCGGCATGAAACGGCCGTTGACCACGGCCGAGATCCGGCTGTAGCCCGAGGCCAGGAAGCGCACGCTCACGTCGAGCATCTTGGCCTCCCAGCCGATCAGCACGCGGGCGTGACCCTTGCGCACACCCTCGGTGATGGTCTGCGCGGCCATCTCCGGGGTGTGGATCGCCAGGTACTTGTCGAACAGCGAGGCGGCGGTAGCGCCGTCCATGCCCTCGGCGTAGGTGGCGTTGCGCGCGACGGCGGTCTTGATGCCGCCGGGGTGCACACAGGTGACCTTGACCGGCGCCTTGGAAATCCGCATCTCCTGGTACAGCGCCTCGGTGAAGCCGCGGACCGCGAACTTGGCCGAGTTGTAGGCCGCCTGGCCGGGCACGGCGACCAGGCCGAACAGCGAGGACACGTTGATCACGTGGCCGTCGCCGGACTCGATCAGCATCGGCAGGAACGCCTTGGTGCCGTTGACGACGCCCCAGAAGTCGACATCCATGATGCGTTCGATGTCTTTGAACTCGGTCTTGATGACATCACCGTGGTAGGCGATACCGGCGTTGTTGTAGATCTGGTGCACGACGCCGAAGTGCGCCTTCACCGAATCGGCGTAGACCAGGAAGGACTCGCGCTCGGCGACGTTGAGCCGGTCGGACTTGACCTGCGCGCCCAGTCCCTCGACGATGCGCACGGTCTCGGCAAGGCCCTCGGCGTCGATGTCGGACAGCGCCAGCTTGGCGCCGCGGCGGGCCAGGTTCTCGGCCAGCGCGCGGCCGATGCCGGACCCGGCACCCGTGATCACACAGACTTTGTTCGTGAAGTAAGCATCATTGCTCACTGTGCTGCCACCACTTTCAGTTCGGTGTCGGAGTCGGTCGAAGCAGTCGTGTCGTAGGCCGCGACGTCGAAATTCTTGGTCAGCCTACGGAACTGGAAGGTGAAATCGGGCCACAGTGTGGTGTTGTTGCCGTGCTTGTCCAGGTACCAGCTGGCACAGCCGCCGTTCATCCAGACGCTGTCGGCCATCTTCGCCTGCAGTTCGGTGTTGTACGCGCGCACGGCCTCGGGGCGGACCTCGACGGTGCGCAGGTTCTGCCTATCGATGGTAGCCAGCGCGTCGGCGACGTAGTTGATCTGCGATTCGATCATGAACACCATCGAGGTGTGGCCGAGGCCGACGTTCGGGCCGAGCAGGAAGAACATGTTCGGGAAGTTCTCGATGGTCGAGCCCTTGTAGCCGCGCTGGCCGACCTCGTCGAACTGCTCGGACAGGGTCTGCCCGGCGCGGCCGGTGATGGTCTCGAAGGCGGGGGAGTCGGTGACGTGGAAGCCGGTCGCCACGATCAGCGCGTCGATCTCGCGCTCGGTGCCGTCCTTGGTGACGATCGAGCCTGCCCTGACCTCGGCGATGCCGTCGGTGACCACCTCGACATTGTCGCGGTCGATCGCCGGGTAGTACTCGTTGGAGATCAGCATGCGCTTGCAGCCGATGCGGTAGTTCGGGGTGACCTTGGCGCGCTTGACCGGGTCTCGGACCTCGGCCAGCAGCTTGCCGCGCGAGATCGTCTCGAAGATCTTCATCAGCGCGGGGTACTTGGCCAGGCCGACGACCTGGGTCTCGCGGGCGGCGTAGATGGCCGCGCGGGACAGTCGCTGCACGCCCGGAATGTACTTGAACGCCAGGCGTTCCGGCAGCAGGTACGGGCGATCCATGCGCGGCAGCAGCCACGGCGCGGTGCGCTGGTACAGGTCGAGGTGGGCGACCTTGCCTGCGATGGCAGGCACGATCTGGATGGCCGAGGCGCCGGTGCCGATCACGGCGACCCGCTTGCCCGCGAGCTCGACGTCGTGGTCCCAGCGGGCCGAGTGGAAGATCTCGCCCTCGAACTCGTTGATGCCCTTGATGTCGGGCAGCGACGGCTCGCACAGGGCGCCGACCGCGGAGACCACGGTCTCGGCGGTGAAGTCGCCCTTGCTGGTGGTGATGTCCCAGCGGGCGGTCTCGGCGTTCCAGCGCATGCCGAGCACGTCGCAGTCGAACAGATGCTTGTCGAGCACGTTGTTCTGCTCGGCGACGCCACGGATGTAGGCCTGGATCTCGCCCTGCTTGGAGAACGAGCGCGACCAGTCGGGGTTCAGCGCGAACGAGTAGGAGTACAGGTGCGATGGCACGTCGCAGGCGGCACCGGGGTAGGTGTTGTCCCGCCAGGTGCCGCCGACATCGCTGCCGCGCTCGAGGACGAGGAAATCATCGCGACCCTGCTGATGCAGCCGGATGGCCATACCGAGGCCCGCGAACCCACTGCCGACGATGATCGTCTTGACGTGGCGGACGGCGCGGTTGGCGACGGCTTTGTCTGTAACCTTGCGACTCATGTAAGGCAGACTACGTCCCTATTGAGCCGGAGTCAACAGCTATTGAGCTGAGTTCAGTAGTGGCTAGGATGGTTGATGTGAGTATCAGGAGTTCGGGAGCGACCAAGCGTGTGCGGCTCAGCCCCGAGGAACGTCGGCTACAGCTGATCACCCTCGGCGCCGAGATGCTGGCCGAGCGGTCGCTCGAGGACATCTCGGTCGACGACATCGCCAAGCAGGCCGGCATCTCGCGCGGACTGCTGTTCCACTACTTCGCCTCCAAGCAGGAGTTCCACGAGGCCATCGCGCGGTATGTGATCGAGGAGTTCTACACCGCGATCGCGCCGAATCGCGAACTGTCCCTGTTCGACATGCTCCGCGACTCCATCGAGCGCTTCGTCGACTACGTCACCGAACGCTCGGCGTCCTACCGCTCCGTCCTGCGCGGACCGGCGAGCGTCACCCCCGAAATGTCGGGCTACGTCGACAGCACCCGCTCCATCATCGCCGACCTCATCGTCAGCGAGCTCCCGCTGCCCCCGGCCGACCCGGACCTGGCCCGGCTCACCCTCGCCATCCGAGGCTGGATCGCCTTCGTCGAGGAAACCATCCTCACGTGGATGATCGAAAAGCCGGTCACCCGAGAACAATTGGTCGACCTGCTGGTGGAATCGCTTCCCGCACTGGCATTGAGCCCCGCGCTGATCGCCGCGTTGCAGAGCTGAGCCGCCGCCGTTCGGTTCTGTCGGCCGCGATCAGTCGGAGTTCTTGGGGCGGGCGCGGAGGTGGGCGCGTTCGCCCTGTTTGCCGAAGAGGCTGAGGAATTCGACGGGGTGGTCGTCGGCGGAGCCGAACCAGTGCGGGATGTGGGTGTCGAATTCGGCGGCTTCGCCGGGGGTGAGGACGATGTCGTTGTCGCCGAGGATCAGGCGCAGGCGGCCGTTGAGGACGTAGAGCCATTCGTAGCCCTCGTGGACCTGGGGTTCGTCCGGGCGGTTGCGGGCGTTGGGGGCGATGATCATCTTGAAGGCTTGGATGCCGCCGGCGCGTTTGGTCAGCGGCAGCATCGTCATGCCGTGGCGGGTGATCGGGCGCAGGTGAATGCGCGGGTCGCCGGTGGGTGGGGCGTCGACGAGTTCGTCGAGGGTCACGCCGTGTGCCTTGGCCAGGGGAAGCAGTAGTTCGAGGGTGGGTTTGCGGTCGCCGGATTCCAGGCGCGACAGGGTGCTGACCGAGATGCCGGTCTCGGCCGACAGGTCGGCCAGGGTGGTCCGGCGCTGTTTGCGCAGGGAGCGGAGCCGGGGGCCGACCGATCCCAGGGTCTCTTCGAGGTCGTCCATGGCTACCAGTTTGCCATGTCAGCAAGAAAAATTGCCACTTGTTCGAGTGCTGGTGCACGGTGGTCGCCGAAGGAGGCTTCAGATGACAGAGTTGAACGACACCTACGACGTGGTGGTCCTCGGCGGCGGCGCGGCCGGGCTGAACGGGGCGCTCATGCTGGCCCGCTCGCGGCGCTCGGTCGCCGTGATCGACGGTGGGTCGCCGCGCAACGCACCGGCCGACGGTGTGCACGGTTTGCTGGCGCGGGAAGGGATGCCGCCGCTGGAACTGCTCGAGCGGGGGCGCGCCGAGGTGCGCGGGTACGGCGGGCATGTGGTGTCCGGGCAGGTGGTCACGGTCGAGCGCCGATCGAGCGCCACGGAATCCGCAGTGGGAGTGGATGATTCGATCATGGCCACCGGATCCTCGGCCGCGGTGGGAAGCTCGGACGGCGCAGGTCACGAATTCCTGGTGACACTGGCCGACGGACGCGTGGTGGCGGCGCGCCGGATTCTCGTCGCGACCGGCCTCGCCGACGAACTGCCCGAGGTCGCGGGCCTGCGCGAACGCTGGGGCAACGAGGTCCTGCACTGCCCCTATTGCCACGGCTGGGAAGTGCGTGACCAGCGCATCGGCATCCTGGCGAGCGGCCCGATGTCGGTGCACCAGGCCCTGCTGTTCAGTCAGCTGAGCGACGACATCGTGTTCCTGACCCACACGGCCGCCCCGCTGAGCGTCGAGGACGCGGAAAAGCTTGCCGCCCGCGGCATTCGGATCGTCGACGGCGAGGTCGTCGAAGTACTGGCGACCGACAAGCTCACCGGCGTCCGCCTGGCCGACGGCACCGTCCTCGACCGCGACGCCCTCGTCGTCGGCCCACGCATGAACACCAGGGCCACCTTCCTCACCGACCTCGGTCTTACCCCGGAGCCGCACCCCTCCGGCATGGGCGATCACATCCCCGCCGACCCGGTCGGCCGCACCGCGGTCCCCGGCGTCTGGATCGCAGGCAACGCCACCGACCCGTCCGCCCAGGTCGGTGCCGCCGCCGCGGCAGGCGCGATGGCGGGTGCGCAGATCAACGCCGAACTGGTCATGGCCGACACCGAACGAGCCGTCGTCGCGCACCGGGCCGCTCGGGGTGCCGAGCTCACCGTCTGACTGCACAGCCTCAGGCACCCGGCCGTCGTCGCGACCGGGTGCCCGCTACGGCGAGCATCAAACCCGCTGGCGAACAACGATTGTCGTACGCCGACCGTGCCCGTGGTGATGGTCGGTCGTAGAGCTGGAGCGGATAGTCCGGCCGCCTCGACAGTCGGCGTGATCGCTGATCGTCTGCGAGGGTGGCGGTCAGTGGTCACGTGCCATAATGGCGAGGTCAGACGATCGCCGTGCGACGAGCGAGGGACCCATGACTGCGGATCCGATGCCATCGGGGGAGCGAGCTCCGTTGAGCTGGCCGGTGCCGCCACCGCGGGGGTATTTCGCCGAAGACCTGGATCATCTGAGTGAACTGCCGCCGCACACTCAGCTGATCGACGGGAGCCTGGTCTTCGTGAGTCCGCAGATGCGATTCCACCTGCTCGTCGTCACGTTCCTCCATGTGCAATTGATGCGGCAGGCTCCGGAGGGCTTCGACAGCATTCGTGAGATGACGGTGACGCTCGGCTCTCGTCAGCGACCTGAACCCGACGTTATGGTCGTCGATTCGGTGGGCGTCACGGGCTTGGATCAGACGACATTCCGTCCGGAGGATGTCGTGCTGGCGATTGAAGTCGTCTCACCGGACTCGCTCGAACGCGATCGTCATCGCAAACCGCAGCTCTATGCCGAGGCGGGTATTCCGTACTTCTGGCGCGTCGAGAATGTAGACGGGCGCGCGGTCGTCTACGCCTATGAACTCGATCCGGCTACGCAGAAGTACACCACCGTGGGCATCCATCACGATCGACTGAAGGTCGCACTGCCGTTCGACCTCGACCTCGATCTGACCCGGGCAACAGATCCGAAAGGGTCTGTCTGATCGGCTCGTGCCAGGGGCGTCGTCGACTCGCGCGAACGTCATTTCTCCTGTGCGAGAACGCCGTCGATCGCGGATGTCAGCAGTGTGCCTGCGTCCGCTGCGGGGAGTTGACCGAGGGTGACGTGTAGGGCCAGGCCGTCGAGGAGGGCGAGCAGGGTGTTGGCCGCGGTCGTGGGGTCGGGATGGTCGGGGAGCATGCCGGCGATGTGGTCGCGGAAGGCTCGGCCGTTGGTGGCCATGGTTTCGGCGATCTGGGGGCGTACGGAGGCGAACGCGAGGTAGCCGATCAGGGTGCGGGAGTCGGCGGCCGAGTCGGGGTCGGTGGGGAGCAACGCGGTCAGGATGTGGTGCAGGTCGGGATCTGGGCCCGCGGCGGCGATGCGGGTGGCGATCCGGTCGGCGATAGTGCTCGCCGCGAACTCCATCATCGCGTCCTTGCTGGGGAAATAGTGCTGCACCTGGCCGGGGGAGACGCCTGCCTCGGCGGCGACGTGGCGCAGGCTGATCGCCTCCAGGCCGTCGCGCGCGAGCAGCCGCATCACGGCGTCGCTGATCGTCGCCCTGCGTGAGCTGTGGTCCACCCGTTTCGGCATCCGCCCATCTTTTCACAATGCAGTTGTATTGCCATAGCGGCCTCGCACTCTTTACAATGCAGTTGTATTGCAAAGGAGGGCATCATGCGCCCGATCATGCGGCTCGGACGCTGTTTCGTCCGGCTCGAAATCGACATCTGGGTGAGCCTGGCCAGGGCAGTCGCCCGCAGGCCGGATACCGCGGACGGCACGCCGATTCGGTACGCGGGTGCCGTCTCGGCCGTCATCTGGGCGTTCATCGTGGTCAGCGCGGTGGAGATTCCCGCGGTGCACCTGATCATCCCGTGGCCACCCGTGCGGCTCGCCGCGCTGGCACTGGGCGTCTGGGGATTGTTCTGGATGCTCGGCATGCTCGCCGCGCACCACATGTACCCCCACGTCCTCACTCCGGACCGACTCCGGATCCGCTACCTGCGCCGCACCGAACTAGACATCCCGCTCGCCACCGTCCGCAACGTGCGCAACGATCTGCGCGCCTACGACGGTTCGAAGTCGTTGCAGCTCATCGGCAACGACACCCTCGCCCTCCCCGTCGGCAGCTCCACGAATGTCCGGGTGGACCTGACCGCGCCGCAGACCTTCACTACCCCGCAGGGTGACTACACGGTGCGTACCGTCGCCTTCTGGGCCGACGATCCGCGGGCGGCGGTCGCGGCGATCCGGGCGGCGGCGCCGAATGAACGCACCGGCGCCGCCTGACCCGTCAGATGCCGGGAACCGGTGCGTCGTCCGGGAAGCGGCGCACCACCTCGATCGTGCCGACGATGTGGCGGTTGAACTCGGCGAGATCCGCAGCGGGAATCCAATATTCGAGAATGTCGCGACCACCGGCCTGCTGCACGTCGTAGTTGTCCAGATAGTCGGTGCGCACGTCGAACCGCGTCACATAACCCGCGCCGGACGCGGGCACGTTCCAGTCGCGGGCGATCAGCACCGCGTAGGCCTCGTTCAGCACCGGGTAGAAAATCGGCTGGTCGGGCAGGCGCGGTGGCCAGGCGCGCCATCCTAATTCGGCGACCAGCGCCAGCTCTTCGGGGCCCGTCGGCCGCCACAGGGTCGTGGTGCGCGGTGCGGTGATCATCGGTCCTCCTTTTCGAGGAAGGCACCGTAACCAGGTGGTATGCGTCGGGTCCAGTGGTTATTCCGTTGGGGCCACGAAGGTTTCGAGGCCGGTGACGCGGAGTAGGTCGAGGGCGGTGGCGGTGGGGGTGTTCGGGGGCGCGGAGTAGATGATGACGGTCTGGTCGGTGTCGGGGACGTGCATGGCGTCGCAGTCGAGGGTGAGCGTGCCCAGGTGTGGATGGGCGATCTTCTTGGTGAGGCTGTGCATGACGCTGGAGCGGCCCGCCTGCCAGTGCGCCTCGAATTCGGCACTGCCGGTGCGGAGTTCGGTGAGCAATCGGGTCAGGTCGGGGTCGTCGGGATAGGCGGCCTTGACCGCGCGCAGGCAGCCGACGCAGGCGGCGGCATTGCTGTCGGCCTCCTCGGGCGTCATGACGACGCGGCCCATGCCGGTGCCGAGGAAGCGCTGCCACATGATGTTGCGCCGGCCGGGCGGGATCGCGGAGAAATCGCCGAGCAGGGCCGCCGACAGGGGATTCCACGCGAGGATGTCGGACTTGGCGGAGAGCACGAGCACCGGCAGGTCGGCCAGTCGATCCAGCAGCCGCTGCACGCTCGGGCGGATGACCAGCGGAATGCGCCCGGCCTGCGGCGGTTCGGATCCGGCGAGCCGATAGACCAGATCACGGTCGACATCGGTGAGCCGCAGCGCCCTGCTCAGCGCGCCGAGCACCTGATCGGACGGCTTCGGCCCGCGCCCCTGCTCCAAGCGCACGATGTAGTCGACACTCACCCCGGCCAGACTCGCCACTTCCTCGCGCCGCAACCCGGGCACCTGCCTGCGTGATCCGGCGGGCAGACCCGCGTCGGCGGGGGTGAGCCGAGATCGCGCGCTGCGCAGGACGGTCGCCAATTCCGCTCTGTCCATGTGCTCCATGGTGCCGCAGGTCCTCGGGCGCGGGGTGGAACCGCGAATCCCATCCGGTGCTGCCTGTGTCGCAGACCATATCGCTGGATCTATACGGATACGTATAAATAGCCGATATGCTGTGACTTATACGGTGCCGTATAGATATGAGGGGTTCGTGATGGAGCGACAGGGCGTGAATCGGATGATCAAGTGGGCTGGGGTGGTGCTCGCGATCATCGGCGGCGGACATCTCACCATCGGACTGCTGCTCAGCTCGTCTTCCTTCGACGAATGGCTGTCCCTCGAGCTGTGGGGTCACTGGTGGGAGGACACCCCGGCGGCCAACAGCTTCTGGGCCAATCCCGCCGGTTTCGGCTGGCCGCTGCTGCTCGTCGGCTCGCTCATCGTGTGGATGGACCGGCGCGGCATTGTTCCGCCGGAATTCCTCGCGTGGGCGGTGCTCGGCTGGGGTGTGGTGTGCGCTGTCATCGTCGAACCGACTCCGGGGCCGGTGGTGGTGATCGCCGCGATCGTGCTGCTGCGCGGCATCCGTGTCGCCGGTGCGCGGGCCGAATCCGGGTCGCCGGTGCCGGCGTCGTAGGCCCTGGTATCGCCCGTCCTATGCCTCGTCGGCACTGGAGCGCGGCCCGTCGCGGCGCGAATCTGGGTGCATGACACAGACGATCGCCCTGGTCACCGGGGCCAACAAGGGACTGGGCCTGGAAACGGTCCGCAGGCTGGCCGGGTCGGGCTGGCAGGTGTACCTGGCCGCGCGCGACACCGCTCGGGGCGAGGCGGCGGCGGGTGAATTCACCGCGGCCGGGCTCGACGTCCGGTTCGTCGCACTGGACGTGACCTCCGACGACTCCGTCGCCGCCGCCGCGGACGCGGTAAAAGCCGAGGCGGGCCGCCTCGACGTCTTGATCAACAACGCGGGGATCGGCGGTCCGCGCACCGCACCGGGCTACACCAGGCCCGACGACCTGCGGGAGGTTTTCGAGACCAATGTCTTCGGTCCGATCCGGGTGACCAGCGCGTTCCTGCCGCTGCTTCGCCTGTCCGGGCATCCTCGGATCGTCATGGTCTCCAGTGGAGTCGGCTCGATCGCTACCATCACCGACCCGAAATGGGCGGGTCTGCTGCCACCGGCTCTCGGTTACCCGAGCACTAAGGCGGCGCTGAACATGCTCACCGTCATGTACGCGAGTGAACTCGACGGCATGAAGGTCAATGCGGTCGATCCCGGCTACACCGCGACGGACCTCAACGGGCACAGTGGGTTCCAGACCGTCACCGAGGGCACCGATGCCGTCGTGGCCATGGCGACGGTCGACCGGGACGGGCCCACCGGCGGCTTCTTCGACCGCACGGGCACCACGTCGTGGTGAGAGCGGGCGTCCTGCTCGCGACAGTGCTCGCGGGTCTGGGCGCTATCGCGTATCTGATGAGAATGGAGGACGCAGTGGCCCAACAGAATCCGCAGACCGTGCTGTCGATCGGACTGCACCCCAGCGCCGTCGACTACTCCCGCTACCCGCAGCTCGACGAGGCGACCCTCACCGCCCGCATCGCCGCCGGTGAAACCGCTTTGCGCGAAGCGGGTTTCGACCTCGTCAGCTGTCAGCTACCCGCCGACCCCGATGCGGCGGAGGAACAGCTGCGTGAGTGCGTGGCTGGCCGGGACTTCCGGGTCGCCATGATCGGCGCCGGGGTGCGGATGGCGCCCGAACACACCCTGCTGTTCGAGCGCCTGATCAATGTCGCATCCGAGCTGGTCCCGGGAATCCGGTTCTGCTTCAACACTTCCCCGGAAACCACGATCGACGCGTTGCGTCGCTGGGTGCAGCCGAGCTGAGCGCCGAGATCCGATTCGCCCATGTCGTCGGCGGGCAGCCAGTGGAACACCGAACCGTAGAGCTCGGTGAGGAAGCCGAGGTCGGCGTTGTCGCGAGCGCTGAACCGGGCTTCGTCCATGGTCACCGTGGACGAGCGCAGCGCTCCGGTGATGGCCAGCTCGTCGATGGCGCGTTCGATCGCAGCGTTCGTCCGATAGTGCGACATCACCGACTGGTCGAGGAGGTATCTCGGACGGACGGTTGTCGCGGTCACCTCGCGTCGCCCTGATCGGCCGCCAGCTCGTCCTCGGTCAGGAAGGGGTTGTGGTCCAAGCGCTTGAGCCGGGTCAGTGCCTCACGCTGCCGATACCCCTGGACGAGCTCGGACATCGCGAGATTGATGACAGCCTTCTTGGTCGGCAGTCCGGTCAGCCGCAGGGCTTCGGCTAGGAGCTCGTCCGGAATCTCCACTGTCGTCACCATCGTGCCTCCCTATTACGAATATGACGCGCTGGGGACTGCTCTGGCCAGTCGCTATTTGTGGCCGCCGCCGTGGTCGTGGGTGCCGCAGGTGTCGGCGCGCCGGCCGTCGGTGGTGCTCGCCTGGCCGGCGCCGTGACCTTCCAGGGCTGCGAACGGGCCGCATTGGTGCGGGGCGATCCAGACGTGGACCATCGGATTGCCCGATCCGGGGTTGATCGAATTGGGCGGGCAATTGCCTGCGGCGTCGGTGACGCCCGCGACCTGGGGGCCGTTGTCGCCTGCCTTCCAGCACAGGTTGTCGTGGACGTGCCACTGCATCAGCGGACCGGCGTAGTCGGTGAGGGCGGGGTCGTCGATCTTCTTGCCCTTGGCGATGTACATGGCCGAGACCAGGGTGCGGTTCTGCCCGTCGACCCGGTAGACCAGCGACTCCGGGCGGGTGGCGTCGAGGAAGCTGTCGTCGCGGATGTAGCCGGTGTTGACGTAGTGCTCGTAGCCGGAGGCGGCGTCCCCGATCGAGCGGAAGCCGAGCGCGCCGACGGTCGTCACGTCGGCGAAGGCGGGCAGCCCGGCCATGGTGCTGCGGATCAGGTCGGCGGCGCGTTGCTCCTGCTCCGAGGTCACGCCAGGCACACCGGACACGTCGATCGGCTGGGCCGGGTCGAACGGGCGCGGCCACGCGTCGCCGGTGTGACCGTGCTCGTCGCCCGCCGCGTGCGAATGTCCGTCGCCGCCTTCGCCGTGACTGTGCACGTGCCCGACACCGTTGAGCATCGCCGCCACCGCGAGCACACCCACCGCGGCGGCCGCGATCCCGGACCGCATCGGCGGCAGGGTCGCGGTGGGCCGGAGCAGCGCGATGGCCGCACCGATCACGGCGAGCGCACCCAGCGCGGCGCACGCGGTATCGGCGACACCGGGTGACTCCGCGGTCAATCCGGTGACCCACGGGATATCGGCGAAACGGGTGAACGCCCACACCGCCACCGCGAACGCGTTCACCGCGATCAGCGACGTCACCACGAGCTTGCGCTCGTTCAGCAGTACCGCCAATCCGGCGGCGCACTGGATCGCGGCGAGGACGACCATCAGCCGCGCCAGCGTGGCGTGGTCGGTGTGCATTCCGGCGGCCAGGAAATGCACCGCTCCCGCCCCGACCGACGAGATCCCGCCGAATAGCAGGAATCCGTTTCGTCCGCTCACCTGCGTCACCTCTCCTGGTCGTGTCCGCGGACCCTACCGGGCAACCGTGAGGGTTGTGTGCCAGGCGGTTAAGAGGACTCTGTGACCCACGTCTCTCCCGTTGCCGGTGGGCCTGTTGCCTCATTGAGACCATTACGGTGGTTAACGACCTCGGGGCGAGCGGCGAATTCCTGAACATGAGTCTGAAAAGCACACAACGTCAACGGGTTTCGGTTCAGGTCGGGGTGGCCGCCGCAGCGGCCGTTGCCGCGCTCGTCGGGTTCAGCGGTCCAGCGACGGCCCTGCCGTCCGATCAAGTCGTCCAGTTCAACCCGACCCTCGCCCGGGTGCCGGGGAACGGCTGTGCGGCCATCATCAATGCCGAAACGGTGCCACAGCCGCAGGCCGGGCAGCTCGGGGTCCGGGTGAAAATCGTCCAGACCGGGCAGAACTGTGAGGGTTACCGAGTCTCGGTGCGGTGGAAGAACCTCGACACCGGCGTCGCGAACGGCCAGTCCCACAAGGTCGACAGCAACGGCGTCATCGAACATGCTCCCGACGGCGTGATCACCGGCATGGGCATGGCGCCCGGCCCCGGCCGCGTCGAGGCGACCGTCGTCGCCACCGCCGACATCTATCCGAACCACCCTGAACTGGAACAACTCTCGGGCCAGGCCTGGATCACGCTCAACAAGTAGGAAGCGGACGATGGGGGCGGATCCTGGACGGACCCGCCCCCATTTCGGCTTCGGTGATTCCTGTGCGGATTCCGGGCCGTCATCGAAAGAATTTGCGGGAGTGGCGGATTCGTGGTTTTCTGTGTGGTTCCGATCCTCGGAACTGTTCGCAAGAGGAGAACTGTCGGATGAGTTTTATCGGTAGGGCCGGCGTTGCGGTGGCGGCGGTGGGCCTTGCGGTCGGGTCGGTGCTGGGTGCCGGGTCGGCCAATGCTGCGGGGGACCTGTGGGGAGCGATCGGGTTCAGCGAGCAGATGTGGGAGAGCTGGAGCTCGGCGAACTGGGACAGTGCGGAGGGGGCGCGGGGCGCGGTGCTCGACGCCTGTGCCGCCAAGGGCGGGGAGGACTGCGGGGTCATGACCACGTGGGCCAACGGGTGCGGTGCAGTGGTGTGGAACGACCAGGGGTGGGTCGCCGCGGCGTCGGGGCCGAATCGGAGTGAGGCCATTCGCAAGGCCATCGACCGGCTCTCCGACGGTGTTCCGATCGCGCGCCTGGCCAACTTCGGCTCGTCCGATCTGAGCGGCACCAAGGTCATCGACGTGGTGTGTACCCGGAACGCGGGCTGATCACCCACCGACCGAAACGGCGAACGCCGGGTGGATCGTGCTGATCCACCCGGCGTTCGCCGTTGTGCGGTAACCGGTTACGCGGTCGGCTCGAAGGCCTCGGCGATGATCTCGGCCTGTTCCACGGCGTGGACCTTCGACGAACCCGAGGACGGGGCCGACATGGCGCGGCGGGAGATGCGGCGCAGTTTGCCAAGGCGGTCGGGGAGGACCTCGGGGAGGTTGAGGCCGAAGAACGGCCAGGCGCCCTGGTTGGCGGGCTCCTCCTGGACCCAGGCGATGTCGGTCGCGTTGGGGTACTTGGCCAGTGCCTCGTTGAGGCGGTACGTCGGGATCGGGTAGAGCTGCTCGACCCGGACGATGGCCACGTCTTCGCGCTTCTGCTTGGCCTTCTCCGCGGCCAGCTCGTAGTAGAGCTTGCCCGAGGTCAGCAGGATGCGCTTGACCTTGGTGGTGTCGCCGATGCCCTGCTCGTAGGTGGGCTCGTCGAACACCGAACGGAACTTCGACTCGGTGAAGTCCTTGATGTCGGAGACCACGGCCTTGTTGCGCAGCATCGACTTCGGGGTGAAGACGATCAGCGGGCGGCGGATGCCGTCCAGTGCGTGGCGGCGCAGCAGGTGGAAGTAGTTCGCCGGCGTCGACGGAACCGCGACCGTCATCGAACCCTCGGCGCACAGCTGCAGGAAGCGCTCGATGCGACCCGAGGTGTGGTCGGGGCCCTGGCCCTCGTGGCCGTGCGGCAGCAGCAGCACGACGTCGGAGAGCTGGCCCCACTTGGCCTCACCGGAGGAGATGAACTCGTCGATGATCGACTGCGCGCCGTTGACGAAGTCACCGAACTGCGCCTCCCACAGGACCAGCGCGTTCGGGTTACCCAGCGAGTAGCCGTATTCGAAGCCCACCGCCGCGAATTCGCTCAGCGCCGAGTCGTGCACCGCGAACCAGCCCGGCTTCTCCGAGCCGATGTTGTGCAGCGGGGTGTACTCGTCGGCGTTGAGGCGGTCGATGATGACCGCGTGGCGCTGGGTGAACGTGCCGCGGCGCGAGTCCTGACCGGTCAGGCGCACGTCGTGGCCCTGGTCGATCAGCGAGCCGAAGGCGAGCAGCTCGGCGAAGGCCCAGTCGACCTTGCCCTCGTAGGCCATCTCGCGGCGCTTCTCCAGCACCGGCTTGACGCGCGGGTGCACGTTGAAGCCGTCCGGCGGGGTGTTGAACGCGTCGCCGATGCGCTGCAGGACCGACTTGTCGACCGCGGTCTGCACGGTGGCAGGCACCTTCTGGTCGTCCTCGACGGACTCCGACGGCTCCGGAACGTACTTCTCCAGCTCGCGGACCTCGTTGAACACGCGCTCCAGCTGACCCTGGTAGTCGCGCAGCGCGTCCTCGGCCTCCTTCATGGAGATGTCGCCACGGCCGATCAGCGATTCGGTGTAGGCCTTGCGGACCGAACGCTTGGTGTCGATGACGTCGTACATCTCCGGCTGGGTCATCGAGGGGTCGTCGCCCTCGTTGTGCCCGCGGCGGCGGTAGCAGACGAGGTCGATGACGACGTCCTTGCGGAACTTCTGCCGGAAGTCGACCGCGAGGCGCGCGACCCAGTCGCAGGCCTCCGGGTCGTCACCGTTGACGTGGAAGATCGGCGCGCCGATGAACTTCGCGATGTCGGTGGAGTATTCGGTGGAGCGGCTGTTCTCCGGCGCGGTGGTGAAGCCGATCTGGTTGTTCACCACGATGTGGATGGTGCCGCCGACGCGGTAGCCGCGCAGGCCACCCAGGTTCAGCGTCTCGGCGACCACGCCCTGACCGGCGAACGCGGCGTCACCGTGGAGCATCAGCGGCATGACCGAGAAGCCCTCGGGACCGTCGCCCTTGTTCAGCAGGTCCTGCTTGGCGCGCACGAGGCCCTCGAGGACGGGGTCGACCGCCTCCAGGTGCGAGGGGTTCGCGGTGAGCGAGACCTCGATCTCGTTGTCGCCGAACATCTGCAGGTACTGGCCCTGCGCGCCGAGGTGGTACTTCACGTCGCCGGAGCCGTGTGTGGCCGCCGGGTTCATGTTGCCCTCGAACTCGGTGAAGATCTTCGAGTACGGCTTGCCGACGATGTTGGCCAGCACGTTGAGGCGACCGCGGTGCGGCATGCCGATGACGACCTCGTCGAGCGCGTGCTCGGCGCACTGGTCGATGGTGGCGTCCATCATCGGGATGACGGCCTCGGCGCCCTCGAGCGAGAACCGCTTCTGGCCGACGTACTTGGTCTGCAGGAAGGTCTCGAACGCCTCGGCGGCGTTGAGCCGGTTCAGGATGTACTTCTGCGCGGCGACCGTCGGCTTGACGTGCTTCTGCTCGACCCGTTCCTGGATCCAGCGCAGCTGATCGGTCTCGAGGATGTGGGTGTACTCCACACCGACGTGGCGGCAGTAGGCGTCGCGCAGGATCGACAGGACGTCGCGCAGCTTCATCCGCTCCTGGCCGTGGAAGCCCGCGACGTTGAAGGTGCGGTCGAGGTCCCACAGGGTCAGGCCGTGCTCGGTGACGTCGAGGTCGGGGTGGCTGCGGAACTTGTCCTTGACCAGGCGCAGCGGATCGGTGTCGGCCATCAGGTGACCGCGGTTGCGGTAGGCCGCGATCATCTCCAGCACGCGGGCGCTCTTGTCGACACCGCGCTCGGCCATGTCCTTGCGCCAGCGGATCGGCTCGTACGGCACGCCGAGGCCGTGGAAGATCTCGTCGTAGAACTCGTCGGAGATCAGCAGGTTGTGGATGGTGCGCAGGAAATCGCCCGACTCGGCACCCTGGATGATGCGGTGGTCGTAGGTCGAGGTCAGCGTCATCAGCTTGCCGACGCCGATGTCGGCGAGGCGCTCGTCGCTCATGCCCTGGAACTCGGCCGGGTACTCCATGGCGCCCGCACCGATGATCGCGCCCTGGCCCGGCATGAGGCGCGGCACGGAGTGGACGGTGCCGATGGTGCCCGGGTTGGTCAGCGAGATGGTGACGCCGGAGAAGTCGTCGGCGCCGAGCTTGCCCTCGCGGGCGCGGCGGACGATGTCCTCGTAGGCGGAGTGGAACTGACCGAAGCTCATCTCTTCGGTTTCCTTGATGGCCGCGACCACCAGCGAACGGTTGCCGTCCTTGCCCGCGAGGTCGATCGCCAGGCCCAGGTTGGTGTGCGCGGGGGTGACCGCGTTGGGCTTGCCGTCGATCTCGGCGAAGTGGCGGTTCATGTTCGGGAACGCCTTGATCGCCTGGACGATCGCGTAACCGAGCAGGTGGGTGAACGAGATCTTGCCGCCGCGGGTGCGGGCCAGGTGGTTGTTGATCACCAGGCGGTTGTCGATCATCAGCTTGGCCGGGATCGCGCGCACCGAGGTCGCGGTGGGGATCGTCAGCGAGGCCGACATGTTCTTCGCGATGGCGGCGGCGGGGCCGCGCAGCACCTTGCTCTCGTCGGCAACGGCGACAGCGGCGGCCTTGGGCGCGGCGGCCGGTGCGTTGGACACCGGGGCCGGCGTTGTCTGCGGCGCGCGCACGGTGGCGGGAGCAGGCTTGGCGGCGGGCGCCGGCGCCGGAGCGGGAGCCGGAGCGGGCTTGGGAGCCGCGGCGGCAGGCGCGGGAGCCGGTGCCGGAGCGGCGGCGGGAGCCGGAGCCTGGCTGTTACCGGATTCGGTGGCCTCCGGTGTGTAATCCGCGAGGAACTCGTGCCAACTCGCGTCGACCGAGGATGGGTCCTGTTTGAACTTCTGATACATCTCGTCGACTAGCCACTGGTTCTGTCCGAACTGGGAAGTTGAGCTGCTCACAGCTGGTGTTCGCCTCATTTCGTTCTTCGCGCTGCGACGTTTGTGACGTGCCCGGCAGGGGTATCAGCGGATGGCTGCCGATGCGCCCTCACCGAGCATATGCCCAGCGGCATACCCGTGTTGCTACTGACCCGATCTCCTCGACTACGACCGGTCACGCGCCGACAGTATTCCCTCGGCTTCGGCGCCCGCCGCCCAGAGTCGCGCGTAACGTCCGCCCTGGGCGAGCAGTTCCTGGTGCGACCCGAATTCCACGACCCTGCCCTGCTCGACCACGCCGATCAGGTCGGCGCGCGCCGCGGTGGCCAGCCGGTGCGCGACCACGACGGTGGTCCGGCCTCGCGCCAGCGATCGGCTCGCTACCAGCACCGATGCCTCGGTGTCCGGGTCGAGGGTCGAGGTGGCCTCGTCGAGCAGGAGCAGATCGGGGTCGACCAGTTCGGCGCGGGCCAGCGCGATCAGCTGACGCTGCCCGGCGGACAATCCACGCCCTCTTTCACCGACCGGTTGGTTCATTTTTCGGGGCAATCCGGCGATCATTTCCGCCGCGCCGACGTTCTCGGCCGCGGTGCTGATGTCCACCGTTGTGGCGAAAGGTTGCCCGAACGCAATGTTGCTCGCGACGTCACCGGTGAACAGGTGAGCTTCCTGGGGCACAATTCCCAGCCGCGTCCGGTAGTCGGTGAGCACAAATTTACGTAAATCGACGCCGTCGACGCGGATCGAGCCCGCGGCGGGGTCGTCCGGGAGGTCGTAGAGGCGGGCCAGCAGCTTCACGATCGTCGATTTGCCCGCGCCGGTCGCGCCGACGAGCGCCAGTGTCGACCCGGCCGGGACGGTGAAGGAGACGCCGTCGAGCGCCGGGGTGTTGGCGCCGGGGTAGCGGAAGCGCACGTCGTCGAAGACGATCTCGCCGTCGAGCCGGTCGATGGTCAGCGCGTCCGGCGGATCGGCGGCGATCGAGGACTCGGTGCGCAGCAGATCACCGATGCGGCGCAGGCCGACCCTGGCCTGCTGGTAGCCGTCGAACACCTGCGAGAGCTCCTGGATCGGGCCGAACAGCAGGCCGAGATACAGCACGAAGGCGACCAGGGTGCCGGTGGTCGTTCGCCCGTCGGCCACCGCGTTCGCGCCGAGGTAGACCACCACGGCAAGGGCGAGGTCGGCCCAGGCAAGGCCGAAGGAGAAATAGGCCGCGATCGCGCGCTGGGCGCGCATGCGCGCGTCGCGATAGCGGTGGGAGTACTCGGTGAAGCGGCGGGCCGCGGTCGGCTCGTTGCGCGCGGCCTGCACCGCCCGCAGGCCCGCGATGTTCTCCTGGAAATCGGCGTTGACCGCGGACACCCGCTCGCGGGAAACGGAGTAGGCCACCGACGAGACCCGGCGGAACGCCAGCGTGGCCAGCAGCATCGGCGGCACGGTGGCCAGCACGATCAGCGCGAGTCCGGCATCGATGAAGACCAGGCCGACGGCGACGCCGATCAGGGTGATCAGCCCGACCAGGCCGGTCGCGACGCCGGTCTGCAGGAACGTCGAGAGCGCGTCGACGTCGGTGGTCATCCTGGTCATGATCCGGCCGGACAGTTCGCGCTCGTAGAAATCCAGGCCGAGCCGCTGCAACTGGGCGTAGCTGCGCACCCGTAGCCCGAACAGCACGCGTTCGCCGGTGCGCGCGGTGAGCACGGTGACCGCGACGCCGACCAGCAGCCCCGCCAGCACCAGCCCGATCCCGATCGCGCCCGCGATCGCCAGCGCGGTGCCGTCGCCCGCGGTCACGCCGGTGTCGATGGCGTAGCGGACCAGCGGCGGGAAGGCGACGCCGATCAGCGCGTCGGCGATCAGGAGCAGCATGACCGCGGCCACCAGGCCGCGCACCGGGCGCAGCAGGACGCGCAGGCCGAAGTCGGGTTGGGGAGCGCGCAGGTCACCGGGTAGGCCGGGTTGCTCGGTGGCCGGTGGCAGCGCGTCGACGGCGGCGCGCAGTTCGGGGGTCTCGCTGAGATCGGCGGAGGCGGCCGACATCGAACGCGGTCTGCCGCCGTCGGGGAGGCGCTTGGTGAGTGAGGTCGCCGCGGGCACCGCCGAGCCGGTGGGCCCGGGCAGCCGGATGACGCGATCGGCCTGGGCCAGCGTGGACTCGCGGTGGGCCAGGATCAGCGTGGTCCGCCCGCCAGGGTCGGGCAGTCTGCGGAAGATCTCGGCCTCGGTGACGGCGTCGACGGCCGACGTGGCGTCGTCGAGCACCAGCACGCGGGGCCGGGTGAGCAGTGCTCTGGCCAGGGCGATGCGCTGGCGTTGCCCGCCCGACAGGGTGAGGCCGCGTTCGCCGATGACGGTGTCGTAGCCGTCGGGCAGGGCGGCGATGAACTCGTCCGCGGCGGCGGCGGTCGCGGCCGCCGCGATCTCGGCGTCGGTGGCCTCGGGACGGCCGAGGGCGATATTGGCGGCGATGGTGTCGGAGAACAGGAACGGATCGTCGAAGACCACGCCGAGCGCGCCGCGCAGGTCCTCGGCGCGCAGGTCGGCCAGGTCGGCTCCGGTGCCGTCGGCGCCGACCAAGCTGATCCGGCCCGCGTCGGGCGCGTAGAAGCGGGGCAGCAGCAGCGACAGCGTCGACTTGCCCGAGCCGGCGGGACCGATGATCGCGACCGTCTCCCCGGGCCGCACGGCCAGGTCGAGGTTCTGCAGCACCGGCTGATCGGCCTCGAAACCGAAACTCACCGCATCGAATTCGATGCCGAGCGGGCCGGGCGGCACCGTGACCGGCTGTTCGGGATCGACCAGCACGGGCGCGGCGTCGATCACCTGGAAGACCCGGTCGACGGCGGCCTTGGTGAGCTGACCCATGATCACCACCGAGGTGATCGTGCGGGCCGAGGATGTCATCGTGGCCAGGTAGGCGGTGAACGCGAGGAAGGTGCCGACGCCGATCGCGCCGTGCCTGGCCAGCACCCCGCCGACGATGATCACCGCGACCAGCCCGGCCTGCGGCAGCGCCGAGACCACCGGCGCGAACCTGGCATTGATCCTGGCCGCGCGCAGCCGTTCGGCGAACAGGCGGCGGCCGTGGTCCTCGAGCACGTCGACCATGCGGGCTTCCTGCCCGAACCCCTTCACCACCCGCACCCCGGTGACGGTCTGCTCGACGTGTTCGGCGAGGTCGGCGGCGCGCTGCTGGGCCGACCAGGTCGCCGCGTACAGGCGCGGCCGCAGTCGCAGCACCACCACCGCCATCGCGGGCGCGACCAGCAGGGCGGCCAGCGCCAGCGGCGGGCTCAGCCACACCATCACCACCGCCGACAGCACGAACTGCAGCACCGCCAGCCCCGACCACGGCACCATCGCCAGCAGTCCCTGCACCAGTTGCAGATCGGTGATCGAGCGCGAGACCACCTGCCCGGTGCGGATCGCGTCCTGGCCCGCGCCGTCGAGCCGTTGCAGGGCGGCGAGCAGCGAGACCCGCAGGCTGTGCTGCACTTCCAGCGACAGCTTGCCCGCCCAGAGTCTGCGCGCGAAGGTGACGAAGAACCGGCCGACCGCGAGCAACGCGAGGAGCGCGGCCGCGGTGCCGATGACTGTGGTGTCGCCCGCGACGGCGGCGTCGACGGCGCGTTTGGTCGCCAGCGGCGCGGCGATCGATACCGCCGCACCCGCCAGCACCGAGACGGTGATGCCCGCGAGCAGGCGGGGGTGCTGCAGGCTCAGGTGCCAGAGTCTGCGGATCCAGCCGGGTTCGGTGGTGGCCACCGGCGCTACAGGTCGCGGGTGCGCAGGTCCCACCAGCCCGCGGCGCCGATCGCGACGGTCCACAGCACGAGCACCACCAGCGCGGCCGGTGTCGGCGCGAAGACCTCGGCCTCCTGGAACGAGCCGGCGCTCACCCCGGCGACGGTCGCGGAGACGGGCAGGATGGACGTGAAGCCACCGGCCCCGAAGCCCTTGGCCACCACCCAGATCAGCGGTTCGAGCACGAACGCCCAGCCGAGCACCAGCCAGACCGCCCCGCTGACCGTGCGCAGCAGCAGCCCGATGCCGGCCCCGATCACCGCCCAGCACATGGCGACCAGCAGGCCGGCGCCGAGCACCTCGATCAGCTGCCAGCCGAGCTCGAACTTGCCGCGCCCGACCGCAAGCAGCACCAGGAAACTCACCAGTTCGGCGGCCAGCGCGACGGCGAAGGCGAACGCGGCGGTCGTGGCGTATTTCGCGGTCGCCAGCCGATCGCGGTCGGGCGCGAACAGCACCGTCAGCGCCATGGTCTTGCGCCGGTACTCACCGCCGGTCGCGGCGATGCCGAGCACCGCGGCCACCACGAACACCGCGATCATCCCGAGATAGAGCCCGATCGTGGCGGCCCCGGTGGCGGGCTGACCCTTCGGATCGGCCGGCCCGGACATGAGCGCGGTGATCAGCGTCGCGACCAGCGCGAGCACGACGGGCGCGCCGAGCAGCACACGGGCAGGGCGCACCGCGACGACCTTGCGCGCCTCGGACTCGATGCCGGGCAGGAGATCGGCGGGCAGCACAGCGGTCATCGTGGCATCCCATACGAGGTCGGCGCCGGGGCGAACGCGGCGGGATTCGCCGCCTGCACGGGCGGGGAGTGCCGGTGCCTGCGCGGTTTGGTCAGCGAGGCGAGCACCCGGTCGGGGTGGATCGGGTCGGTGACGATGCTGCCGATGCGCACCTGCGCGGCCTCGGCGACCGAGCGGATGGTCGACTCGCTCGCCTCGGCCACCGCCAGCCGCCCGTCGGGCCGCATCACCGCGTCGGTGAAGCCCTGCGCGGCCAGGGCGGTGGCCAGCGCGATCGAGGGCGAGGCGGCCACGACCAGCCGGTCGGGATGCCCACGCCGCAGTTTGGCCGGGGTGCCCTGCCAGACGACGGCGCCCTCGCTCAGCACGACCAGCTGATCGGCCGTCGACACCACGTCGGCGAGCTTGTCCGAGCTCACCAGCACGGTGCCGCCGCGGCCCACGTGGCGGCGCAGCAGTTCGTGCAGCCAGCCACGTTCGAAGCTGTCGGCGCCGGTGAACGGATCGTCGAGCACGAGCAGCGGGGGATCGGCCAGCAGCGCGGTCGCCAGCGCGAGCCGGGTCTGCTGACCCGGATGCAGCTGGGCGACAACGGTATCGGCGATCGAGGCGAGCCCGGTCTCCTCCAGCACCGCGGCGACGCGCCGCCGCCTCGCTCCGGCGAGCGGCGCGTAGCAGCGCAGATGATCGCGGACCGTGCGCGCCGGATGCAGGCCGCGCGGGCTCAGCACCGCGCCGACCGCGCCGGGACCGGTGCCTGGCACGCCGATGTCGACGCTGCCGGTGGTCGGCTGCTGCAGGCCGAGCACGATCCGCAGCACCGTCGACTTGCCCGCGCCGGTCGGCCCGACGAGCGCGGTGACCGCACCGGCGGGCACCGCGAAGTCGATGTCGTGCACGGCGCCGACCAGATCGAACTGTTTGCCGACGCCGCGCACCCGCACAGCGTCGCCGGGCCGCCCGCTCACCGCTTCTTCGCCGGCGCGGCGTTCTTCGCCGGCGTGGCGTTGATGGCGGGCAGTGGATCGGCGTCGATGACGCGGTGCAGCGGGGTCGGCCAGAACGCGGGCGCCGGCCCGAAAGCCTTGCGCGCGTTGTCGATCGTCACCCTGCCCAGCGTCCGGTTGCCGACGCCACCGATGGCGGCGCCGATGCCGGCGGGCAGGATCTTGCCCGCCATCAGCGCCGCGCGCTTGGTGATGAACCGCTTGATGAACTGCTGCAGCAGCTTGTTGTTGATGGCCGAGATCCCGGGCACCTTGTTCGCGACCATGCCCGCCCAGTTCTTGGACGAGGTGCCGAGGCCCTTCTGCACGATCGCCATGCCGGTGTCGCCGAGCACGACCGCGAGCACCATCGCGCGCCGTGTCTCCTTGTCCTCGGGCTCGATGCCGTGGACGTAGGCCTCGGCCAGGGTGAACAGGGCCGAGGCCTCCATGAAGAACGCGGTCTCCGCGCTGATGGCGCCGAGCGCGGCCAGGGTGCCGATCCCCGGGACCGCCGCGGTCGCGCCGACCGCGGCGCCGCTGCCGGTGACGGCGAGCAGATACTGCTTCTCCAGCCGTACCACGATCTGGGCGGGGCTCTCACCGGGATGACGTTCACGTAGGAATTCGACGTAGCGACGCACGGCGGGCGCCTGCAGTTTCGACCCGGTGTCGAGTACGTCGACCACGGCCTTTTCGATCGCTTTGTTGAACACGGCGTCGTCCTCCATCTTCGCCCCGACGAAACGAACTGTAGGGCACCGAGGTCCCCGGCAGCTCATCATGTCAACGCGCGCCGACACCCCGCTGGTTCCACGATGTGGGCACGGTCTCCGCCCGGTAGGTACTGTCCGCGAGCCCGCGCTGGTTCTACGCTGACCGGATGAGTGCAACGCAGCCGACCCGATTGACGCGCGAGTTCACCGAAGCCGGTGCCGAGATCGCGACGATCACCCTCGCCCACCCGCCGCTGAACCTCTTCGATCGCCAGCTCATGAGCTCGCTGATCGCCGATATCGCCGCGGTGACCGCGCAGCCGCCGCGCGCGGTGCTCCTGCGGGCCGAGGGCAAGGTCGTCTCGGGCGGCGTCGACGTCAACGTCTTCTACGGGCTCGGTGTCGAGGAGGGCGCGCAGCTGTGGCGCGAGCTGTTCGCGCAGATCATCCACCCGCTCGAGGCGCTGCCGTGCCCGGTGGTGTTCGCCGCGCACGGGCTCACCCTCACCGCGGCCTTCGAGATCTCGCTGGCCTGCGACATCATCCTGGCCGCGCCGAAGGCGAAGTTCGGGTTGGTGGAGACGGTCGTCGGCCTGACGCCGTCGATGGGAGGCCCGCAGCGGCTGGCCGAGCGGGCCGGTTCGGGCCGCGCCCGCGAGTTCGTGATGACCGGCGACCTCTACGACGCGGCCACGATGGCGGAGTGGGGCGTGGTCAACGCGATCCACGAGGATGTCGACACCGCGGCCCGTGCGCTGGTCACCCGCCTCGCCGAGGGCCCGACCCGCGCGCACGCCGCGACCAAGCGGATCATCGAGGCGTGGCGTTCCGGCGGTGTGGCACACGCGGATTCGGCGACGCCGAAGGTGTCGGGCGAGCTGTTCGACACCGCCGATCTGCAAGGCGCCGTGCTCAGTTTCCTCGAGGTCGGGCCCGGTAAGGCGACCTATCGCGGCGAATGACCCCGCCGACTGCCTGACAACACTGTGATCCACGTCATATAGTCACAGGTGCGGTGCTGCATCGACGTACGTGGAGGTCCGGATGGGTCAGAGCGAGCACGAACCGGGCGCGACCATCATCGAGTTCCCGGCCAAGGGCGCGGCCGGGCGGCTGACCAGGGGTTCCGACGGCATCCTTCGCTACGGAGATCTCAGCCCGGCCCTCACCGAACTGCTCGACCTGCGGGTGCACTCGTTCACCGGGCGGGAGGCGATCGTCGAGGTCGGCGGGCCGCGCCTGACCTATCGCGAACTGTGGCACAGCGCCTCGCGGATCGCGGGTGGCCTGCAGGACCACGGCATCGGCTACGGCGACCGCGTCGCGGTGCACATGCCGACGAGCGCGCGCTGGGTACAGGCCTTCCTCGGTGCGCTGCTCTCCGGCGCGGTGCCGGTCCTGGTGCCCGACTCGCTGCCCGCCGCGATCGCCGAGCGGGTGATCGCCGACAGCCGCGCCGATTTCGTGCTCGGCCCCGACGGCCCGCTGCCCGACAGCGCCGCCTATATCGATGACGGTGCGGCACTGGATGATCCGGCGCTGCTCTGCTACACCGGCACCGCGGCCAGGCGGCCGGTGCCTACCGGCGTCGAGCTGACCAACGAGAACCTGCTCTCGGCGGTGTCCTCGGTGATCGGCGCGCTCGACCTGTCCGCCGACGGCATGCGCAACCTGGTGCTGTTGCCGCTGGCCCACGCCAGCGGCTGCGTCGACCAGCTGCTCCCGACCTTCGCGGTCGGCGGCACGGTGGTGCTCGCGCCGGGCACGCGCGACCTCGCCGACGTGCTCGAGACCGAGCGGATCGACACGGTCTCGGCCACGCCGCGCATCTTCACCGGGCTCCTGCCCGAACTCACCGCACGTCAGGCCGGGGCGGGCGTGCGGCGGATCAGCAAGGCCTGTCACCGGTCCGAACGCGCCGCCGCCGCGGCGCCTGCCACGCTGACCGCGGCGCTGCGCGGGCTGTTCCCCGCGGCGAGGCAGTGGTCGGTCTGGGGCGCCACCGAGACCAGCGGCATCGGCCTGATGGTCGACGACACCGACCTCGCCGAATCCGGGTCCACCCTCGGATTCGCCTTCGGCGGCACGGAATTGGCACTGGCCGGACCGCAGGCGAGCGCGGGCCGCGGCGAATTGCTGTGCCGCGGCCCGAATGTCAGCAGGCGCTACTGGAACGACCCCGACGCCTCGATGGCCCGCTTCAGCGGAACCTGGTTCCACACCGGCAATCTGGTGAGCATCGAGGCCGACGGCCTGGTCCGCGCGGTGCTGCCGGTACGGCAGCGCCGGGTCAGCGGCCTGTAGCTCAGAGCAAGCGCGTGCGTAGTGCCTCGCGCAGCGCACCGGTCAGCCCGATCGCGCTCAGGTAGCCCTCGGTGCCGCCGTAGGTCTCGTGTACCGAGGCGTCGGCGGTGCGCAGGTATTCCTCGCGCACACCGAGCAGATCGATCGACAGCGCCCCGTCCGTGGCGATCTTCGGTTCCAGCATCATCCGCAGCGGCTCGACGGCGGCATTGCTGGCGAGGTAGTCGGTGTAGACGTCGTCCTCGGTGACGCCGACCGCGCGCAGCACGGTCGCGACCGCCCAGCCGGTGCGGTCCTTGCCCGCCGCGCAGTGCACCAGCGCGGCGCCGTCGCCCTCGGCGACCGAGGTGGCGAGGCGGACGATCGCCGCGTGCGCCTCCGGCATCACCGGGAACTGCCGGTAGACCTCGATCATGTGCGCCAGCGCCGAGGTCTTCTGCGCCTCGTGCGGCGGCGCCTCGCCCATCCTGGAGTCGAACGGGGTGACGTGCAGGCGCACGCCGTCGGGCAGCGTGTCGTGGCCGATGTGGTCGATCTCGGCGAGGCCGCGCAGATCGTGCACGTCGGTGACGCGCAGCGTCCGCAGGGTGTCGTGGCCCTTCGCGTCGAGTCCGCTCAGCTGGGCCGAGCGCAGCAGCACCCCGGGGCGCGTCGTCGTACCGTCGGCGGTGCGCAGCCCGCCCACATCGCGGAAATTGAAGGTGCCGCTGAGGGCGAACTGGTCGGCAGGAGGCGAGAGAGTCACTTGTCCAGGTTATCGACGCGACGGCAGAGTCCGCGATGGAGTTCGCGGATCCGACACACACTGTGTGGCGTCCGTTCCGCGAGGTGCCACTGTGCTGTCGCCCACAGAAACCCGGGGGCCGCCTGCGGTGACTCGTACACTCGACTTGGGGTCGGATGAGGGCGTGGGGGCGCCGGATGCAGGGAATGCGAAGTAATTCAACCGTATGGTCGGTTTTACAAAAGGTCGCATTCGGATAACAAAACAATCTTTCAGTCTGAAAAGGACGGCTGAATCAGTTCATGAATCCAGAAAACCTTCTAAGATCGAGCTCGCTGGATAGGTTGATCGCACGTGATCGATCTTCTCCACTTAGCTCGCATCGCCGCGGGCAGCGAAATTTGTTGCCGAGGAGTTGTCGTTGAGCGCCAGTCGTGAACTTACCGAAGCCGCGTTGCGGCCCGCCGTCTGCGAAGCCATCGAGCAAGCCGCCGCCAATTCGGACGCCACCGGCGTGCGGGCGCTGCGCATCCTGCTGCACGCGGGCATGAGCGCCTACTGGCCGCTGGTGAAGGCCGCGCCGGACCGCAGGGTCGCCGCCTACGAGGCCACGCTGCAAACCCTGCGGCAACGATGGTCCCCGTCGGGCGAGACCATCGGCGACCCGACAGCTACCGCACTGTTCCGGGAGATGGACGACGAAGCCGTCGCCTTCCTCGGCCTGTGCGCCAAGCACTCGGGCACTCAGTGGCTCGAGCCGATCGACTCGGTCGCCACCTACATCGTCTCGGTGCTCTACGGGGCGGTCCTGCGCTGGCTCGCCGACGGCAACGACGAGACGACCCTCGTCGTCATCGATGACCTGGTCGGCTGCCTGACCCTCAAGGCCGTCGAAGTCTGACCGGCGGGATGCTGGACGACTGACCAAATTGGTGGTTCAGTAGTCGAGTGACCCAGACGACATCGCTGCCCGGTCTGCACGCGGCGACCGCCGAGCTCGACCCGCCGCTGGCCGCCCTCGACCTGACCGCCCTCGATGCCAATGCCGCCGACCTGGTCCGCCGCGCGAACGGTGTCGCGGTCCGCGTCGCCAGCAAGTCGGTGCGCTGCCGCGCCGTGCTCGAACGCGTCCTCGGCACCGGCCTCACCGCGCAGGGCGGCTTCGCCGGCATCATGGCCTACTCGCTGCGCGAGGCCATCTGGCTGACCCGCCTCGGCGCCCGCGACGTCCTGCTCGGCTACCCGGTCACCGACCGGGCCGCGCTGGCCGAACTCGCCGCCGACCCGCTCCTGCTCAGCTCGATCACTCTGATGATCGACGACGTCGCCCAGCTCGAACTCACCCGCGCCGCACTCGGCACCGATCTGGTCCGCCCCCGCGTCTGCCTCGACGTCGACGCCGCCCTGCGGATCGGCCCGCTGCACCTGGGGACCCGCCGCTCGCCGGTGCGCACCCCCGACCAGGCCGCCGTGCTGGCCACCGAGGCGCGCAGGCGCGGGTTCGACGTGGTCGGCGTGATGACCTACGAGGCCCAGATCGCCGGCCTGCCCGACAGCAACCCCGCGGTGCGGGTGGTCAAGCGCCTGTCGGCCGTCGAGATCGGGCGCAGGCGCGGCCAGGTGCTCGACGCCGTGCGCATGGTGACCGGGCCGCTGGAGATCGTCAACAGCGGCGGCACCGGGTCGATCGAGGTGTCGATCACCGATCCCGATGTCACCGAGGTGACCGCCGGGTCCGGGCTGTACGTGCCGACCCTGTTCGACCACTATCGCTCGTTCACCCCGCGTCCCGCGCTGTTCTTCGCCACCCCGGTGCTGCGCAAGCCGACCCCGACCATCGCCACCGTGTTCGCGGGCGGCTACATCGCCTCCGGCCCCGCGGGCCCGAGCCGCGTCCCGCTGCCGGTGTGGCCCGCGGGCCTGAAGCTGCTGGGTTCCGAAGGCGCTGGGGAGGTACAGACCCCGCTGGCAGGCGGCGCGGAGCTCGAGATCGGCGATCGCGTGTGGTTCCGGCACGCCAAGGCGGGCGAGCTGTGCGAACGGTTCGACCAGATCCACCTGGTCGACGAATCGGGTTCGCGGACAACGGTTCCGACCTACCGCGGCGAGGGGCAGTGCTTCGGCTGAGCCGGCTCTAGCTCAGCAGTTCGGTCACCTCGTCGTCGGCGAGCTGATGGAAGTCGCGGTACGCCATGCCGACTCCGCCGAGTTCGGCGGGCGTCCACAGGCAGACCAATTCGTCGCACTCGCGCCGGACCCGCCGCGCGGCCTCGGGCGACGACACCGGCATCGCGACCACCAGCTGCTCGGGATCCTGGGCTCGCGCGACCCGGCACGCGGCCACCACCGTCGCGCCGGTCGCCATGCCGTCGTCGACGATCACCACGGTGCGCCCGGTCAGCGACACCGGATCGCCGGTCCGCAGCGCGTGCTGCCTGCGGGCGAGCTCGATGCGCTCGTCCCGCTCGACCTCGTCGAACGCGTCCTGGGAGACCCCGCTGCGGTCGATGACATCCCGGTTCAGCACGAGCACACCGCCCTCCCCGAGCGCCCCCATCGCCAGCTCCGGCTGCCAGGGCAGACCCAGCTTGCGAACCAGCAGCACGTCGAGCTCACCGCCGACGATCGAGCACACGGCCGCGGCCACCGGGACACCGCCGCGCGGGAGCCCGAGCACCAGCGGATGCGAGTCCCGCAGGTGCTCCAGGGCCGTGCCGAGGACGCGGCCCGCCGCTGCTCGATCCGGGTAGACCACGTCTCGAACGCTACTCCGCGGCGGGCTCCGGCGAAACGCGCTCGGTGATGGCGAAACGGCGCAGCGCCAGGCTCGGGTTGGCGGTGCGGACGCGGGCGATGTGCGCCGGGTCGATCGTCGCGGTGAGCACGCCCAGCTCGTCGCCCAGTTCGGCAAGAACGGCACCCGTGGGGTCGACGATCATCGACGCGCCAGAGCCATGCGGCGCGCATTGATCGGCGGCCGCGACGTAGATCGTGTTCTCGATCGCGCGGGCGCGCAGCAGCGTCGTCCACTGGTCGACCTTCGCCGGGCCGGGAATCCACTGCGCGGCCAGCAGCAGCACCTGCGCGCCCGCGGCCGCGACACGCCGGCATCCCTCCGGAAAACGGAGATCGAAACAGGTCTGCATGCCGAATATCACACCGTCGACGGCGAAGGTGGCGGGCGCGACGAGCGGGCCGGCTTCGACGACATCGGATTCCAGATAGCCGAACGCGTCGTACAGATGCACTTTCCGGTACACCGCGACGCGCGCGCCGTCGGGCCCGTGAGCGACGAGCGTATTGCTGATCCTGGTCGCTCCCGGCGTCGGCTGCTCGACGACACCGGCCACCAGATAGACCCCGAATTCCGCGGCGAGAGCGCTGAGTCCGGTGGTGAACGGCCCGTCGAGCGGTTCGGCGATCGCCACCACCCGCTCATCCAGGCGGGTCACCGCAAACATCGAGTATTCGGGTGCGAGCACCAGCCTGGCACCCGCCTCGGCGGCCGTGCGGACGTGCTCACGCAGCGTCGCCAGATTGGCCGCCGGGTCGGTCTGGGGAGCGAATTGGACGACCGCGATCGGCACCTCGGCGGGCGTCGGTTCCTGATGTGCTGACCCGTTGGGCAGTTGCATAGGTCTCACCGTATTCACCCGGTGGCCGGGACAGCTACCGTCAGGCAGTAAACTGCTGGTCAATGAGTACCAATGAGGTCGACAGCGTTCCTGCCGACGACGACAGGCACGAAGAAGGCCCGACATTCGCCGATCTCGGGATCGATGACCGCGTCCTCGCGGCCATCGCCGATGTGGGCTACGAATCGCCGTCCCCGATCCAGGCGGCGACGATTCCCCCGCTGCTGTCCGGCGCGGATGTGGTCGGCCTCGCCCAGACCGGCACCGGCAAGACCGCTGCCTTCGCGATCCCGATCCTGATGGGTCTGGACACCGCCCAGAAGAAGCCGAGCGCGCTGGTGCTCGCCCCGACGCGTGAGCTCGCCATCCAGGTCGCCGAGGCCTTCGGCAAGTACTCCTCGCACATCCCCGGCCTGCACGTGCTGCCGATCTACGGCGGGCAGAGCTACGGCGTGCAGCTGTCGGGCCTGCGCCGCGGCGCGCATGTGGTCGTCGGTACGCCGGGCCGCGTGATCGACCACCTGGAGAAGGGCACGCTGGATCTGACCCAGCTGCGCTACCTGGTGCTCGACGAGGCCGACGAGATGCTCAAGATGGGCTTCCAGGAAGACGTCGAGCGCATCCTGCGCGACACCCCGAACGACAAGCAGGTCGCGCTGTTCTCCGCGACCATGCCGGGCGCGATCCGCAAGATCTCCAAGCAGTACCTGAACGACCCGGTCGAGATCACGGTCAAGTCCAAGACCCAGACCAACACCAACATCACCCAGCGTTATGTGCAGGTGTCACATCAGCGCAAGCTCGATGCCCTCACCCGCGTGCTCGAGGTCGAGGACTTCGAGGCGATGATCATCTTCGTGCGCACCAAGCAGGCCACCGAGGAGCTGGCCGAGAAGCTGCGCTCGCGTGGTTTCTCCGCCGCGGCGATCAACGGTGACATCGCGCAGAACCAGCGTGAGCGCACCATCGGCCAGCTGAAGTCGGGCGCGCTCGACATCCTGGTCGCCACCGACGTGGCCGCGCGTGGTCTCGACGTCGAGCGCATCTCGCACGTCGTCAACTACGACATCCCGCACGACACCGAGTCCTACGTGCACCGCATCGGCCGCACCGGTCGCGCGGGCCGCTCCGGTCAGGCGCTGCTGTTCGTCGCGCCGCGCGAGCGTCATCTGCTCAAGTCGATCGAGCGCGCCACCCGGCATCCGCTCACCGAGATGCAGCTGCCCAGCGTGGACGACGTCAACGCGACCCGTGTCTCGAAGTTCGGTGACGCGATCACCGAGAACCTGTCCTCGGACAATGTGGCGCTGTTCCGCAAGCTGATCGAGGACTACGAGGCCGAGCACAACACGCCGCTGGTCGACATCGCGGCGGCGCTGGCCGTCGGCGGCTTCGACGGCGACAACTTCTTCATGGAGCCCGAGCCGGAGCCCGCGCCGCGCCGTGAGCGCGATCGTGACCGGGATCGGGACCGGGAGCGCGCCCCGCGCCGCTTCGACGACGAGGACCGCGCTCCTCGCGGCCCGTCGTTCTCCCGCGAGAGCGGCCAGGAGCTGGCGACCTACCGGATCAGCGTCGGCAAGCGGCACCGCGTGGTGCCCGGCGCGATCGTCGGCGCCATCGCCAACGAGGGCGGCCTGCGCCGCAGCGACTTCGGGCACATCAGCATCCGGCCCGATTACAGCCTCGTCGAGCTGCCTGCCAACCTGCCGAACGAAACGCTGGAAGCGTTGCGCCGCACCAGGATCAGCGGTGTGCTGATCCAGCTGCAGCCCGATCAGGGCCCGCCCTCCCAGCGGCTGAACGCGCGCGGCCCGCGGCGCGATCGCGAGGCGCGTCCGCGGACCGAACGGCGCAAGCCGCGGTTCTGACGCCGGGCGCCTTCGCAGGGATCGGCGAAGGCACACCCCGTGGCGAAGTTCGACATGCCGCGGGTAGCGCCCTGGTCGCCCGCGGTGCTGGTTAAGGTGTTTGCCGTCGGGTGTGCGTGAACACAGGAGGGCCGCGTTTGTTCGTGTCCGGTGATCGGGTGATCGGTGCCGTCGGCGACCTCGTGCGCGCCGCGGACTGTGAGTTCGCGCTGCTGCGCGCCGTCGACGCGGCCCTCGGCAACCTCCCCGGCGCGCCGGACGCCGCTGTCCCTGTCGTCCGCACGGCCGAGGTGGCGCCGGAGTTGCTGCGCCACCTCGGTGACGCACTGATCCGTATCCCGTCACCCGAGGTGCCCGGCGCTTCACCCGCCGACCGGATCACCGCGCTCACCACCGCCGCCGAACAGACCATGGCGGCGCTGCGTGACGGAGCCGCCGCCATCCACGGCGCGGTCTTCTTCGACGGCCGATTCGCCTGCGGCGCCGACCTTCTTGTCCGCGATGCGGGAGCGCAGCGCTACACGCTGCACACCGCCATCGGATCTGCCGAGGTCGGTGGCGATCCGCGTGGTGGTTTCGGGACTGACGTGCCGGACGAGCCCGACGGCGAGCTGCACGGTGATCTCGGCTCCCGGCCGGAAGCGCCCGGGCTCGTGGACAATGCGACCGCCGCGTCACTTCTCGAGCCGCCGACGCCCGCGCCAACCGACGCGCGATTCGCTTCGCCTCGCGATGATTTCCGCGCTCTGCGTCGCGAGCTTGCTATAGGCCGGACGCCGTTCGAGCGGGCCACCGCGTCGGCCGGCGCGCTCGAGGTCGACACTCCTCGTGCATCGTTGCGTGCCCGAATCGCGTTCGCGGCGTGCGCGGAGGCGCTGACCGCCGCAAAGATCGGCATCGATCCGTGGGCGTCTCTGTCTACACCGACAGGGGAGCAGCGCGTGCGCACCGATGAGCTCCGGTCGGTGTACCTGGCGCGGCGGGCGCGGGTGGAGCGGATTGTCGAGGAGAAGCTGACCGAGCTGCTGCCGGTGCAGTGGGGTGATCCGCGCTACCTCGCGTGTGGACGATGCGCGAGCTGTCGCGTGGCCGCTGCGACCGCGCGGGATCTGTTGCTGGTGGCGGGGATTCGGCCTTCCCAGCGGGCGCGGCTGCGCGAAGCCGGTGTGCTGACGATCGACCGGCTCGCCACGACGACCACACCGGTCGCGGGTCTCGCTCCGCGCACGGTGACCGCCCTGCGCCGCCAAGCCGAGATCCAGGTGCAGCGGGAGCGCACCGGCGAGCCGGTCTTCGCCCTGCGCGATGCCACCGCATTGGGTGCGCTGCCCGCGCCGAGCCACGGCGATCTCGCACTGATCGTCGACGTCGACGAGCGCGGCGCCGTCACCTCGGTCGAACTGTCCGACGCGAGCTCGGTCGTCTATCGCCCCGCGATCAGCCGGGCGCGCGCGCCGCAGGACGACTTCGACCGGTGTACCGGCGCCGACTCGACGGGTGACGTGCTCGACGAACTGCTCGACATCATCGGCGAGCACCGCGCCGCCGACCCGCGGGTGCGGGTGTACCACTACGGTTCGGCGGTCAGGACGGCACTGCTGGACTGGTCGGGCCGCCTCGGCACCGGCGCCGACCTGCTCGACGAGCTGCTGGCCGACGGCGCCCTGTTCGATCTGGCGCCCATCGTGCGCACCGCGCTGCTGATCGGCGAACAGTCCTACGACACCACGGGTTTGGCCGGGCTGTTCCCCGCCACCGAGAGCCGCGCCACCACCGTGCTCGCCCTGCGCGACTGGCTGCTCGCCCGCGCCGCCGACGCGGGTGTCGACGTGCCGGGCACCCGGTTCGCCGTCGCCGAGTCCGACGCGCCGCCGTCGCTGCGGCCCGGTTCGCTGGAAGCCGCGCTCGCCGAATTCGCCGCCGCCGCCGAGGGCGACGCGGCCCGCGCCGCCGCGCTGACGGCCGCCGTCCTCGGCTACCACCGCCGCGAACGCCAGCCCCGCTGGTGGGCCCACATCGACCGGCTCGGCCATCCCGTCGGCGAATGGGCCGACGCGCCGGGCGTGCTGGTCGCCGAGTGGGGCACCGTCGACACCAAATGGCATCGCACACCCCAGCTTCCGACGATGCGCCGCTACCTGACGCTGACCGGCAGGCTCGGCACCGGCGCGACGCTCACGCCGGGCACCCAGATGGTCACCATCTACGACGGCGCCGCCGCGGCGGGCATGACCCAGACCCTCGGCCGCCGCGCCACCGCGACGGCGACCGTCCTCGGCTGCGCCGTCGACGCGAACTTCGACGACACCGTCCGGCTGGAGGAGCTGCTGCCCGCGGGCTGCCCGCCCTACGACGACCTTCCCGCGGCCATCGCCCCCGGCCCGCCCGACGGCGAAGCCGATATCGAAGCGGCACTGGAGTTCACCGCCCAGGACCTGCTCATGACCCTGCCTTCGGTCCCCGAGAACGCCGTCTACGACCTGCTCCTGCGCCGCGCGCCCCGCCTGCGCGACGAGCCGGCGCTGCCGGAGGTACACGGCGACGTCGCCGCGGCACTGGCGAACGCGGTGGGCGCCCTCGACGCCTCCTACCTGGCCGTGCACGGCCCGCCCGGTACCGGCAAGACCGGCACCACCGCCCGCGCGATCGAACGGCTCGTCACCCGGCACAAGTGGCGGATCGGCGTGGTCGCGCAGTCGCACGCGGTGATCGAGCGGATCTTCGACGCCGTCGTCGATGCCGGGTTGCTGCCCGAGCTGGTGGCCAAGAAGGACGTCGCCTCGGTCGGCCCGGAATGGTCGGCCATCGATGCCGATCGGTACCCGCGGTTCCTCGACAATGCCGTCAACGGGTGCGTGATCGGCGGTACCACCGCCGATTTCGTCGACGACACCCTGATCGCGCCGGAGGCACTGGACCTGCTGGTGATCGCCGACGCGGGGGAGTGCTCACTGGCCGACACCGTCGCCGTCGCTGTGAGCGCGCGCAACCTGCTGCTCATCGGCGATCCGGTGCCTGCTCCCGCGCAGGCGGCGCATCCGGAGCGGGTGCAGGTCTCGGCGCTGGAATGGCTGTGCGACGGCGCCGCCACCCTGCCCGCCGAGCGCGGCTACTTCCTCGATCGCACCTGGCGCATGCATCCCGCGGTGTGCGAGCCGGTGTCGGCGAGCTGCTACGACGGGAAGCTGCGGGCCAGCGAAACCATCACCCTCGCCCGGGATCTGGCCGGGATCGCGCCCGGCGTGAGCACCGTGCTCGTCGAGCATCGCGGCAGTGCCACCGAATCCGATGCCGAGGCGCGCGAGGTGGTGCGCCGGGTGCGCGCCCTGCTCGGGGAGACCTGGACCTCCGGCGGCCGGGCGCGTCGGCTGCATCCGCACGACGTGTTCGTCGTCGCGCCGTACGCCGCGCAGGTCGCGCGAATCCGCACCCTGCTGGCGCGCGCCAAGATCGAAGACGTCCTGGTCGGCACGCCCGACCGGTTCCGTGGCCGCGAAGCCGCCGTCGTCGTGCTGTCGATGACCACGTCCACCCCCGCCGACGCGCCGTTCGGGATGCGACCGTTGTTGTCGCGCACCGTGATCCACGCGACGCTGTGCCGGGCGATGTGGAAGGCGATCGTGATCCGCTCGCCGCTGCTCACCGAGTACCTGCCGGACACACCGGAGGAACTGGCGGCCCTAGCCGGATTCCTACAGCTGGGCTAGCCCGTCCACCCGCGCCGGGCATGCGCTAGCGTTCACCGGTCTCCGGTCGGCTGGGCCGTGTTCATACACTCCGCAGCAACCTGCGCAGCCAGTCGGCCGCGCATTCCGGTGTGGCAGGCGCGATGTCGACGTGGTGTGCCGCGTGCACCAGGTAGCGGCCGTCGCCGGTGACGTCGATCCAGGACAGCACGCCGGTCGGTGCTTCGTCCCGGCCTTGGCCGACGAGTATCTGTCCGATGCCGGTGCGCGGGCGCTGCAACAGCTTGCGGATGCGGGCGGCGTCGGACGGTCCGGCGACGGGTGCGGTGACCAGGTCGCGGCTGTCCTCGCGCACCTTGGCCGCGAGTGCGGAGATCCGGTGGCCGGTCCCGACGAGCTGCGCGGGAATCCGCGAGAACACCTGGGCGGCGAATCGTTTCGTGCTGCCGACCTGGACGTGGACGCTGCCGCCGCGGTCGTCCGTGCTGCCCGGCTCCTGCACGGCGAGCACGGCGACGTCACCGGTGACGGCGCCGAGCATCCGGACCGGCGTGGCGGCCCGCCCGCAGACTTCGACCCGGATCTCCGGCTTGGCGAGCACCCGCAGCGCCGCCGACAGGTCGGCGTCCAGGGTCCGGGCGCACCAGGCGTCGAGCGCGGGCCGCTCGGCCGCGCGTTCGGCGGTGTCGCGGGCCGAGGCGCGCACGGCGAGCGGATACGGGATCCGGTCGCCGTCGATGCGCGCCCAGGCCAGCGCGAACTGGTCCGGCGTGAGGTGCCAGTTCACCCCCGCTCGGTCCACTCACCGAGCACGGCGGGACTGGTCGGCTCCATCTTGCCGATCAGCGCGTTGACCTCGTCGGCGGGTTCCAGATAGGTCGGTTCCTCGTCGAGGAACCGCAGGAACTCGTCGTCGTCTTCCAGGTCGTCCTCCTGCGATGGCTGCGGACGCGGACCGTTCGGGCGGGTCGTATCGGCGGCCATCATCGCCCCGCCCATCATGCCGCCGATCGCGCCCGCGCTCATGCCTGCCGCGGCGTCGCCACCGGCGGCGGCTGGGTCGTGGCCGGTCGATGCCGTCGCAATGTCTGTTCCGGAGTTCGCACTGCTGGTGGACTGCTGCCCGCCGGCCATACCCGTCGCGACGGGGTGGGCTGACGCGGCGGAGACTTTGTCATCCGAGGGCTGTCCGGCCGAGCGACGGTCGCGGCGGGTGCGCGGGTCCGCCGAGGGAACGAACCCGGTCGGAGCGGCCGAGGCGGTCGCCGCCGGGCTGCCGGCCGGCGAGGTCGCGGCGCCGCTGTTCGACTGCACGATCTGTGCAACCTGCGTGGGCGCTTCCGCAGCCGCGACAGTCGCCGCCGGTGCGACGGAAGTTCCTGTCGGCGTACCGTTTCCGCCGCTCGACTGTGCACCTGCCGCGGTCGTATCGGCCTCGGTACCTGCCGTCGCCGCCGGTGTTCCGGCACCCGAGGCGGTGTCGGTCGCGGTCGTGACCGGCACGGTCACGGCCCCGGGTTCGGTGGTGGAGAGAGCCCCCGCGGCACCATTCGACACGGCCGCAGCGGGCAGCGCCCCTGGCTCCGTGGTGATGTCCGGGAAGGCCGGAACCCCCGACCCCGTCGGTACGAAAGCCCCCGCGTAGATCGACTCCATCGCCCGCACCGCGTCGAGGCGGGCGTTCTCGGCCTGCCGCACGATCGTGGCATTGTCCGAAGCCTGCTGGGAATCCAGTAGTGCCGCTGCCGGATCGGGCTGCACCCCATCGGGTTCCGCGATCGCGGCACGCACCGACTCGGCGGCATCGCCGGCCTGGCTCAGCCGAACCCCGACCGCGGTCAGCACATCGGCGATCCGCCTGCCCGCCTGCTCGAAGTCACGCACCGCGTCGCTCGCCTGCTGGGCGGCGGCGCCTCTCCACCCGTCGGCGATCGCGGCCCTGATCTCGCTGTGCGCGTTCTCGACCTCGTCACCGAGCCCGGTCGACGCGGCCAGGAACAACTGGCCGGCACCGGCCAGCGCCGCCGGATCGAGCTGCCGGACAGCCTGATAGATCTCGGCGTGCGAGAGGTTGTCGAAGACCTCGACGGTGGGGCAGTAATCGGGATCGGTGCCCGGTGCGGAAATGCTACGCATGGCTCGCTCCCGGAACCTCGATCGCGGCGACCGCGCCCGCCAGCGCCTGATCGCCTTCCTGATAGGCGACGCCCGCGGCGCGGAAGACGGCGGCGAGCGCCCGCGCGGTGCTGGCGTAGGCGCGCAGCTGTTCCAGCGCGTCCCCCGCCTTGCCCTCGAATCCGGTGCGCAGCGCGGCACCCGAGGCGAGTCCGCCGAAACCGGGAATCACCTCCGCGCCGCCGAGCGCCTGCACCTGGGCTTCCACCGCGTCGGCCAGCCGCTCGTAGCGCTGGGCGCAGCGTTCCGGTGCACCGTCGGCGACGAGCACGCCGTCGATCCACAGTCCACCCTCGTCCACGGCCTGGCCGAGGGCCGCCGTATTCGGCAGCCCCGTTCGATTCGGTTGCACCGTTCCCCCTTCGTCGTTCATCGCACCGCGGCCAGTACCCACTCGGCGATATCGGCCGTCACGCGCTGCTGCACCGGTTCGTGCAACAGGTCGTGTCCGGCGTCGGCGTACTCGCGCAAATCTACCGATCCGTGCCGCGCTGTCCATAGCCGGATTACATCGATGGGCGCCCGCCGGTCGTCGGCTCCGTGCACCGCGAGGACCGGCAGACGCGGGTCCGGTGCGATCTCGGTGGCGCGGCGTGGCGTGCCGCAGAGGACGAGTCCGCCCAGGTCGCCGGGGTTTTCGGCGGCGACGGCGAGCGCGGTGACGGCGCCGAGCGAATGACCCATCAGCACCGGCGCCGCCGCTGTGACCTCGCCGAGCAGTCCCCGTGCGTCGGCGGCGAGCTCGTCGATGGTGCCCGGCGCATCCGGATCGCCTTCGCTCAGGCCCTGACCCGCGGTGTCCAGCGTCCACAGCTCGATCCGCGCGAGCCGTTCCAGCGTGGTGGCGAAACGGTGATAGTGCCCGCTGTGCTGGCCGGTGCCCGGCAGCAGCACCAGCGTCGCCGCCGGCGCGTCGACGGACCACCGCCGGTAATGCAGCCGTCCGCGGGCGCTGTCGAAGTAGGGCACGCACCGATTATGACCGCCGGGCGAATTGTCGTGTGCGACAGAACCGGTGCGCGATACCGTTGCTGTGCACGATGCGTGGTGTCGACGCGGTTCGCTGTGCAGAGTGGGCACACCACTACCCGTTGGTAGCCGTTAGACTTCGCGCGTCGAGCTGGGTCAACTGAGTCGAGGTCTTGCATGTCGTCGTTCCGCCGTTGCGTCGCCCACGTTGCTGTCGGCGCGGCCATCGTGACCACCGCTTCGCTCGGTACCGGCCGCCCGGCCGCCGCCGCCCCACTCACCAACTGCGGGCAGGCGCGCCAGGATGTCGCGATCCGCTCGAGTGTGCCGCTGCTGGACTGGTCGGAGAACTTCGGCCTCGACACCGCCGGGAATCTCTGGGTCGCGCGGGTCATGCGCGGCGAGGTGCAGCGCTACGACCGCGAGGGCAGGCTGACCGCCACCGTCGCGGTCGCCGCGCCCGGCGCGGTCCGGCTCGGCCCCGACGGGCTGCTCTATGTCGTCACCGGCAATTCGCCGCTGGCGGGCTCGGGCGGGATCGTCCGCTTCGACCCGATGGCGGCCGACCCGGTGCCCGCCCCCTTCGCCACCGGCTTCCCGCAGCCCAACGGCGCCGCGTTCGACGCCGACGGCAACCTCTACGTGACGACCGCCAACGGCCTGCACCGGCTACGCCGCGACGGCAGCGAGGACATGGACTGGTGGGCCCGCGTGAAGGTAGAAGGCTCCAACGGCGTTGTGGTAGCCGGTGATTCGGTCTACGTCACCGCCAACTTCGTCGCCACCGACGGCGCGCCGGTAGGCAGGGTGCTTCGCCTGTCCCGCACGAACCCGGCCGACAGCACCACCGTCGCCGACCTGACCTCGTTCGGCACCCTGCCCGATTTCGTCGACGACCTGGTCGTCCGGGACGGCGCGCTGTACGTCACCACCCTGGCCGGTCACCTGGTCCGCGTCGACCCGAAGTCGGGCGCCGCGTGCACCGTCGTCTCGACGCAGCCGTTGACCGCGGTCGTTGCCGACCCCGCCGACTCGTCGGCCCTGCTGGCCGGATCCGAGGAAGGCACCGTCCTGCGCATCCGCCCGAGCGCCTAGGCCCGGGCGACTGTTGTCTTCTGGCCAGCCGCCCTGATCCGCAGTCGATCCTGAGCGCAGGCAGAACGACGACGCGACCAGTAGGCTGGTGTCGTCCCGCACGTAGGGATGGTTCACGTGCACCACCCCAGCGTGGCATGCGCACGAGGGAGCTCGCACGCCACCTTCGTAGCCATGCCAGCACAATGAGCATCAAGCATCCCATCGCCCAGCTGAGTCGGGATGCCGCCCGCGAGAACATGGCATCTTCCAACCTCGCCGTAAAGGTTGAGGAGTCCTTGAAAGCGCTGGACACGGCATTGAAATACCATATCCGCCGCCTGAATGAACACGGTGATGCGATCCAGAACGCAGCTGATGCATTCGAACGCGGCGATCAATCATGGGCCGACGCACTCAATAGTGGGAGATGACCATGGTTGAACAATTGACGGTTCCTGTAGTCCTGAAATGGGATCTGCGCTACCTGAAACAATGCGTAACCATTATGCGGGAAACCGCGACTTCCATCGACACCGAAGCGAGCGGTGCTGGCCAGAAAAATGCGCAGTCAGAGCCTTTTTTCGCAGGTCAGGCTGGAGACGTATCCCGTACGCGCGGTGCGGACGACAAATTTGACACCATCGCAACTTCGGATGTACTCGAGAACCTTGCCGACAGTCTGGACCTATATGTTGGCGAATTGGAAACCAATATAAATACAATTCGCGAACAGAAACGGCAAGCCGAGAGTTCGACATGGGATCTCTATGTGACCGATGATGGCCATGTAAAGTCTCGAAAATCGAACTGGGAGACGATGCTGGAGAATCCGCTGTTCGGCGCGGCGGCCGTGGCAGCCAAAGAATTCTGGACCACACGGTATGACAATTTGATTTCAGCCGCCCTGACCTGGGTTCAGCGCGTGGATCAAGAGGGTGCAGAACTCTATATCAGAAATATCGAAGGCCTGTCAGATCGAACAAAGCAGGAGACCGTCACTACACCAACCGATCCGGAACTCGCCCGAATCCTCAGGGACAACCAGGTCGATTCCTCAGGTGAGCCCCCTCGCCTCTGGCCAGTCGGGTTCATCGCTGATGCACTCGAGGAGAACGGAATCCAGATTTCACCCTCCTTGTACACCGCAGAAGAAATAGCGGCGATGGAGCGCCTCTATTATACGCAAGGAATAGGTGCAGTCGGACAGGCCTTGTCGTTTCCCGACCAAGCAAGGCAAGCCGCCGAAGAATACTCTCCAACCACCGAGGCGGATGGTCAGGGAGATGCCTTCCGGCACATGTATTGGAACGCGCTCATGTCGCAGAAGTTCGGTGAGGAGTGGACGGAAACGTACGCTACTGCACACGAAATGACTGGCGGAAACAACCCGCACCGCGAGGCGATGGACCTCTGGAACAACGACCTAGGCAGGAAGATCGGTGCCGCGAATCCGGATGCATCCCCCGAAGAACTGCAAGCGCTAGTTCGTCAGGAAGTTGAAAGCGGAAAGGGTGTCGTGATCACTGCGAAGGACGCGACGGGCAACCAACTGCCTGCCGACCAGGTGCAGTTGTCATGGAGTCGGTCGACCGACCCCGGAGTTACTGGACCGCCAGCGGGTGTCGGCATCCCGCTCCCCGGAGGAAAGTAATGATTCAGAGACTTTCAGGAGACTTGATCCTCGTTCTCGGATCTGTAGCGATGTCCTGTGGACTTCTCGTTGGGTGCGGATCCAATCATTCGGGAACAGAGTCGGGGTGCACGACCACCTTCGATCTAAAGTCGTCAGATACACCGCTAGGCGACGGAAAGGGCCTACTTACCGCAGCTCGAAACGCCGCCAACGCCGGAACCCCCGTAACTATGCAGGAGGTGACGCGCGCTGCCGGCATCAAGGACGACTGGGATCGGATAGTCGTTGTATTTCCTGGAACTAAGAGCCCAGCCCTGAACAAGGATAGTGAAGCGGTCGGAGTCTGCTGGAAGAATCTTCCAGGACCGTACAGCGACGATACTCCACATGCGGCGTACTACCTGTTTCTTCGACAGCAAACTCCTCTGCAATCGATCCAGTGGTTCTATCCCAATGATCGCGAACTGGACTTCACATCCACCCGAATGAAGGTCGTAGATCCCGATACTTCCCTCATGCCCGTAAAGACGCCCGGGGTAGAGCCGTACCTTCGTCCTGCGAAGTAGCCCAGCCTGCTCACCGGCATCCACTCGCCCTTAAACGTGTCCTCGGCCACCGCCCAAGGGTTGTCCCGTAAGTTGTTGAGTGGCAATGGGTATCGTGTCTGCGGTGGTGATCTCGGCGGCTGATCCGGTGATGGTGGAGTTGTTCTCCGGGCTGCGGCCACGCACGTTCACTCGCCTGATCACCCGGCTGCGGCGAGAAGGTGCCGACCGGCCGTTGCGGGGCGGCCGTGGGGGTTGTGTTTCGAGGACCGGGTGTTGCTGGTGGCCACGTATTGGCGGACGAATCTGACGATGCGTCAGCTCGCGGCGGTGTTCGGGGTGTCGAAGTCGGCCGCGGCCCGGGTGATCGAGGACCTGGGACCCGCGTTGGCGCTACGACCCCGAGTCCGGTTCCCCCGTGGTGCGGTGCTGATCGTGGACGGCACCCTGGTCCCGACCCGGGACCACGAGGTAGCCGCACCGAGCAAGAACTACCGGTACTCGACCAACCACCATCTGTCTGGCCAGACGCCGCTGCGACGTGCTCTACGCAATGCTGGAATCAGGACAGCTCTACGGGACACGGAGGCAGCACCCTCCTGACAGGAACCATAGGGACACCCCTAAGAGTGCTCATGGCTTTGTACTGTCGCGGTAACCGGCCAGCAGGTGTCAGCTTCTGGAAGTAGCGGAGTCTGCTAGCAGCCTCGCGCGTATCGCCCGAGATTGACGGCACCGAGGACACGGCGTGATGGGCGAGCGGGCTTGTCGACGGACCAATGGCGTTGTGGTCGCAGGCGATTCGGCGGTGCGAGAGCGGTCAGCCGTCGACGGTGACCGCGGAAGGCCCGGGTGCGGGAGCAGGTTGTGGCAACTCGGCGGGAGCAGGTGCGGGAGCCGGTGCCGGAGCGGCGGTTTCCGAGGCGGGAGCCTGCGACTTCGGCGCACCCGTGGAAGCCTCGCCCGAGCCGGGGCTGGGGGCCTGCGGTGCGGGCGCGGGCGCTGCGGGCGCTTCGGTGGCCTGGACCGGCAGGTCGGGGACGACGAAAGTGCCGACGGTCGGGGTCATCACGCAGCGGGCGCCCGGGTAGTCGATCGTGCCCCACATCGAGGCGATCACGGTGCCTGCGCCGCTGTGCACGGTCTTCGACAGCGACGGCAGCTGGAATTCGGTCTGGTCGTCGAGCGCGACGATGCCGCTCTGTCCGGTGTTCACGTTCAGCCAGGCCACGCTCAGGCCCGAGGACAGCGCGAAACCGGTGTGCCGCGGGCTGGCGCTGAACCGGATGTCACCGGGCGCCATGCTGGTCTCGGTGCGCGGGCCCGGCCCCTCGAAGGTGGCGGCGGCGATGATCGTGGTGATCGGGCCGTTGCTGCCGCAGCCGAATGTCGGCGCCGCGTAGGAGAACGGGATGAACTGTGCCGAGATGTCGCGCAGCGTGTCGGCGCCGACCAGCGTGGTGAAGCTGTCCAGCGCGCCGACGCCCGCCTTCGCCGAGATGTCCTCACCAGCGAGGTGGGTCAGGTGGCTGATGCCGTCCTCGACCGGGGTGGGGGCCGCACTCGCAGGCGTGGCCAGCAGTGCCAGCGCGCCGATGCTCGCCGCGGTGACCGTCGCTGCCCTGCCTGCGATGGATCTGCCGTTCACCCGTAACTCCTCGGTGGATGCTCGTCACCGGTTCCCCGGCTCGTCTGGCAACGTACCAGGTCGCCGACCGGGTCGCCGAGCCACCGGCGAGGGTGCGGCCGCGAGGGCTGAGCGTGGGCAAGTGTGATGTAGTCGACACTGGCGTTTACTCAGGGGTAGGTTTTTCTCGACGGCTACCGACCCACGCTGGGAGACCCGGATGAAGTTAGCCCTTTCCTCTGACGAGGTCGCCTTCCGCGACGAGCTCCGGCATTTCTACAAGACCGAGATCCCGGTCGAAATCCGCGACCGCGTCAAATACGGCCACGAGCTGTCCCGCGACGACATCGTCACCGCGAACAAGATCCTCAACGACCACGGCCTCGCCGTGCCCAACTGGCCGGTGGCCTGGGGTGGCAAGGACTGGACGCCGATGCAGCGCCACCTGTGGCTCGACGAGATGCAGCTGGCCTCGGTGCCCGAGCCGCTCACCTTCAACGCCTCGATGGTCGGGCCGGTCATCGCCCAGTTCGGTTCCGAGGAACTCAAGCAGCGCTTCCTCCCGCCGACCGCGGCGCTCGACATCTGGTGGTGCCAGGGCTTCTCCGAACCCGACGCCGGCTCCGACCTCGCCTCGCTGCGCACCACCGCGGTCCGCGACGGCGACTCCTACATCGTCAACGGCCAGAAGATCTGGACCACGCTCGGCCAGTACGCCGACTGGATCTTCTGCCTCGTTCGCACCGATCCGAGCGCGCCGAAGAAGCAGGCCGGCATCTCCTTCCTGCTGTTCGATGTGAAGTCGCCCGGCGTCACCATGCGCCCGATCAAGCTGATCGACGGCAGCTACGAGGTCAACGAGGTCTTCTTCGAGAACGTCCGGGTGCCCGCCGATCAGCTGGTCGGCGAGGAGAACCAGGGCTGGACCTACGCCAAGTTCCTGCTCGGCAACGAGCGCACCTCGATCACCGGCGTCGGCAAGACCAAGGTCAAGATCGGGCTCGCGAAAGACTATGCGCGCCAGACCAGGACCGGCCACGGCACGCTGCTCGACGACCCGGTGTTCGCCGCCCGCGTCGCCGAGCTGGAGAACGAGCTGCTCGCCCTGGAACTCACCCAGCTGCGGGTGGTCTCCAACTCCGCCGACGGCAAGCCGAACCCGGCCTCCTCGGTGCTGAAGCTGCGCGGGTCCGAGCTGCAGCAGAAGGCCACCGAACTGCTGCTCGACATCGCGGGCGCCGACGCGCTCCCGGTCGACGCCGACGGCATCGCCTCGCCCGCCTGGGCCCAGCACACCGGGCCCAGCTATCTGAACTACCGCAAGGTCACCATCTACGGAGGTTCGAGCGAGGTCCAGCGCTCGATCATTTCCTCCACGATCCTCGGATTGTGAGGCGCTGACATGGATCTCGAACTCACCGACGAACAGACGATGCTGCGCGACACCGTGCGCGAACTGCTGCACCGGTTCTACGACGGCGAAGCCCTCGCCAAGGTCGGCGAGACCGACCCCGGCTGGAACCGCACGGTCTGGAAGCAGCTGGCCGAGCTGGGCGTGCTCGGCCTGACCATCGACGAGGACGACGGCGGGGTCGGCGCGGGCCCGGTCGAGGCGATGCTGGTGCAGGAGGAGCTCGGTCGCGCGCTCGCCCCGGAACCGGTGCTCGACGCGGTCGTGATCCCGGCCGAGCTGCTGAAGCTGACCGGCAGCGCCGAACAGCGCGGCCGCCTGCTGCCCGCGCTGGCCGCGGGGGAGAAGCTGCTGGCGTTCGCGCACGCCGAGCCCGGCCTGCGCTGGCCGTCGACCGAGATCACCACGGCCGCCACCGCACAGGGCGACGGGTACGCGCTGACCGGCGTCAAGAACCCGGTGCTGCGCGGTGACTGTGCCGACGAACTGATCGTCAGCGCCGTGCTGCCCGGCGGCGGGACCGGCCTGTTCCTGGTCGACCCGACGGGGTCCGGGGTGACCAAACGCGCCTACCGGACCTTCGACGGCAGGCGCGGCGCGCAGTTCGACTTCGACGGCGCCCCCGGCGAACTGCTGGGCGACACCGTCGACGCCGCCGAGCAGATCGCGCTGGCCCAGGGGTACGCGCAGGCGGCGCTGTGCGCGGAGTCGGTGGGGGCGATGGAGATCGCGCTGACCCTGACCACCGACTACCTCAAGACCCGCAAGCAGTTCGGCGTCACGCTGTCGAAGTTCCAGACGCTGACCCAGCGCGCCTCGGACTGCTACGTCTCGCTCGAACTGGCCCGCAGCATCAGCCTGTTCGCGACGGCGGCGCTGGCCGACGGCGGCAACGATCCGGTGGTGGCCTCGCGGGCGCGGCTACAGGTCGGACGCTCCGCCGAGCACATCGGGCGCGAGGCGATCCAGATGCACGGCGGCATCGGCGTCACCGCGGAATATCCGGTGAGCCACTATGTCGCCCGGCTGACCGCGATCGGGCAGACACTCGGTGGCGCGCTGGAACACCGGCGGGTGCTGGCCGACCGCGTCGGCAGTTACGACCTGCCGGAGCTGTAGGACGGATCGGTGATGGTGCGTGCCCCGGCCGGGGTGCGCACCATCGCTGTGTCAGTCCTCGTCGTCGGTGGTCGTCGGCTCGGTGGTCGCGCCCGGCGTCGGGGTGGCGCCGGTGTCGGCCGGGGTGGCGATCGCCGGGGTGGTGTGGTCGTGTTCGTGCGTCGTCGGATAGTCCGGCTCGGTGGTCTCCTCGACCGGGGGAGTGGTCCGCGGCGGCGAGGTGCGCGTCGGCACCGGCCGGGTGGTGGTGCTGCGCGGCGCGGTCGTCGTCGACTGATCCTCGGCGGTGGTCGCGGGCGGACGCGACTCGGTGGTCGCCTCCGCGGGCTGGGACTCCGTCGTCGTCTCGCCCTCGGGCGGCGGTTCCGACGGTGAGGTCTCGGTCGAGCTGAGGCTGAACGGTTTCCGCGGCGACATGTACGGCGCGATCCGCCAGCTGGGGGAGGGCGGGATCGAGATCCGTACGGTCGTCGAGGAGGTCTCCTCGGCGATCCGGCTCGGTGCGGCGGCCAGATTCGCGTTCAGCGGTGGCGGCGGAACGTAGACGTCCTGCTGCCCGACACCACACGCACCGATGACGATCAGTCCGAGCGACACCGCGCCAACAGCGATTGCCGGACCTACGAGCTTGGTCGGGCTGTCATCCATCGCGTGCACTCCTCGTCGGCTTCGAGTCGCCTCACAGTAGTGCAGGACCGGCGATTCGGCAGTACGGGTCCGGTGAATCAGTAGTTTTTAAACATTTGTGATTCAGATATCGGATTGATTTCGTCAGCGTGTCGCGGGGACGTGTCGCGCGCGATCGGCGTCGCCGGGTCGTAGCGTGTGTGAGCGAAGTTACGCATGAGACGCCCGGAACGACACTGCTGACGCGCGAGGGTTGCGCGACGAAAGAATCTGATCGGCGTCATCGAGGAGAAACTGATGGGAGCTTATTCGACACCCCGGCTGAAACCCGCGGCGGCGAACGGTGATTCGTCCGCGGCGGCAAATCTTCAGCACGCACTGTCGAACCCGCCGGGTAATCGCGCTGGCGCGGTCACCGCACGGGTCATGGGCTGGTTGTTCTTCGTCGGCGGTCTCGTCGGCGCCGGGCTCGGCATCGCCGGCCTGCATGTGGAGATCACCGTCGCCGGCCTGATCCTGGCCTGCACAGCGGGTCTCATCCTGCTGAAGCTGCGCACCGACCGGGACGTGCTCGAGAAGGACTGAGCAGCAGCCGAATTCAGGTGCGATCGGCCCGTCTGGGGCCTACCGTCGATGCTGTGCGTATCGACATCACCGGCGACGCCGCCCGCTTCCTGGCCGAGGCCGAGAAATTTCTTCGTCAAGACCCCTTGCGGCATACGGTGATCGCCACCGCCGTCGCCAACGAACTCGGCGGCCGGGCGGGCGGCGCGATGACCCGATTCCTGACGGTGCGCGACGACGCGGGTCAGGTCGTCGGCGTCGCCACCAGTGCCTTCGGCGGCAGGGTCTACCTCGGCGAGTTGCCATCGCACAGCATCTCGGCCGTGGCCGATGCCTTCTCGGCGGAGCAGGCCCCGCCGACCAGCGTCGAAGGCGTCGGGGCCGACGCGGCTGCCTTCGCCGGGTACTGGTCGCGGGAGACGGGCGGGACCAACGCGGAATCGTTCTCGGCCCGCCTGTTCCGGCTCGCGACCCTGTCCGTTCCCGAGGCCGTCGGCAAGCCGCGTCCGGCCACCGAGGACGATCTCGGCGTCTGCCGGGCCTTCATCGAGGCCTTCTGTGCCGAGATCGGTGAACCGCGGCCGTTCGACGAGGAGGCCGCGCGGCGGCGGATCGACGCCGGGTTCTGGTGGCTGTGGGAGCACGACGGGGCGCCCGCCGCCTTCGTCGGCCGCAACGTCGAGGTACTCGGCTGGGCCAGAATCGGGCCGGTCTACACGCCTCCGCAACTGCGTGGCAATGGCTTTGCCAGTGCGCTGACCGCCGCGGTTTCCGGGGTCGTGCGGGCCGAGGGCGCCGGCGTCTGCCTGTTCACCGATCTGGCCAATCCGACGTCGAACAAGATCTACCAGGCGATCGGATACGAGCCGGTGCGCGACTTCGTGAACTACACGCTGACCGCCGCGGGCTAGGTCAGCGGCGCGGCGTGCCACCAGTCGAGCATCTGCGCCTCGTCGGCGATGAACCCGCGGCTGTACATGAGCATGGCCGCGCGGTCCGGGTCGGCGTCGAACCGGGTGACCATGCGCGGCGACTTCGGCTGGCTGTCGTGCAGAACGAAGTTCGTATAGGCGTGACCGGTGTGCGTCGTTGCCCGGACATCGTGGGCGGGCAGCGCGGCGACGGCCTGCTGTGCCTGGTCGGCGGACGGGTAGAGGAAGAACTCGTAGATCGCCTTGTTGCCGCCGCCGAAGCAGTGCCACATGACCACCCAATCGCCCATGTCGGCGTCGGTGGTGTCGCGGCTCGCGGTGGCCCGGTCGTAGGCGAAGCAGCCCGCATTGCCCAGGCCCGAACCCGCGTGGACCAGATTGCTCGCGGAGGTCTGCGGCAGCATGCGCGGGAACTGCTCGCTGAGCCGCGCGGCGTTCGCCCCGATGACCTTGCGGTCGCTGGTCGTCGGCGCGGGGCTCGATGTCGTGCGCTGGGCGACGGAAGTGGCTGTGTGCGACGCGGACTCGGTCGTGGTCGAGACGCCCGACGACGATGCGGTGCCCTCCGGGCCGGTCAGCGCACCCACGATCAACCAGGCGATCAGCCCGAGCAGGGTGATCGTGGCGACCCAACTCACCGGTGACGCCTGCCAGCGGGAGCCCCGTTTCGGACCGAGATAGTCCTCGGCCACCTTCGACCGCCCGTCGTCGCCACGCGGCGTCGAGGCGTCGCGCGGCCGCTCGGCCCGAACATTCGGCGCGGGACGATGCGGCGAGGAACCGGCCTGCCACGATCCGTGCTGCGCCCCGGCGCCCGGCCAGGAGGGCTGTTGGGCGCCCCCCGGCCACCCCGCCTGCTGCGCGCCTGGCGACGAAGACTGCTGGAAACCGGGCGACGAAGGCTGCTGACCGACTGGCCATGAAGGCTGTTGTATGCCAGGTGATGAGGGCTGTTGCGCGCCGGGCCATGAATGCTGTTGCATGCCAGGTGATGAGGGCTGTTGCGCGCCGGGCCATGAAGGCTGTTGCATGCCGGGCGATGAGGGCTGTTGCGCGCCGGGCCACGACGCCTGCGGCATGCCGGGCGATGACGGCTGTTGCACGCCAGGCGACGACGGCTGCTGAGCGCCTGGCCACGAAGGTTGTTGCGCGCCGGGCCACGATGCCTGCGGCAGCCCGGGCGATGACGGCTGCTGGGCGTCCTGCCACGACGGGGTACCGGTAGCGGGCGACGCGTTCGGTGTGGACGCCGCATCCGAACCGGGGAACGGCGTCATCCCGGCGACCGGGTATCCAGGCGCCGGCGTGTAGGGCGAGTTCGGTGGATATGTCCTGGTCTGCGCGGACGTCGGGAACGATTGTCCCGCCGTCGGGTCGGTCAGTGCCTGACCTGCGGCCGCGGCAAATTCGGCGCACGAGCCGAACCGCTCGTCCGGCCGCTTGGCCATGCCGCGGGAGATCACCGTGTCCAGCGCGGGCGGGAGATCGGACCGCAGCGAGCTCGCACGCGGGGGTGGCTGCTGGAGATGGCCCTGGATCACCGCGACCGGGTTGCCCGCCTCGAACGGGGTGGTGCCGGTGAGCAGCCGGAACAGTGTGCAGGCCAGTGAGTATTGGTCGGCGCGTCCGTCGAGGGCGATTCCCGACAACTGCTCGGGCGAGGCGAAAGCGAGGGTGGCGGTGAAGGTTCCGGTCTGGGTGAGTTTGGCGGCGTTGTCGTTGTGCAGGCGGGCGATGCCGAAATCGGTGAGGTAGACGCGTTCGCCGCCGTCGACCGGCTCGAGCAGGATGTTCGCCGGTTTCACATCGCGGTGCAGCACGCCCCTGCTGTGCGCGAAGTCCAGTGCCGCCGCGGTCTCGGCGACGATGCGCACCGCCCGCGCCGCATCGACGGGGGCCGAGAGCGAGGCCGCGTCGGCGCCGTCGATGTAGCGCATCGAGATCCACAGCTGGTCGTCCTCGACGCCGCGGTCGTACACGGTGACGATGTTCGGATGCTCGAGCTGCGCGACCAGGTCCGCCTCGCGTTCGAACCTGGCCCTGATCTCGGTGTCGAAGAACAGTTCCCGGTTCAGCAGCTTCATCGCGGTGCGCCGGGGCAGCCGCGGATGACGCGCCAGGTACACCGAACCCATGCCGCCGCGGCCGAGCAGCCGCTCGATGGTGTACCCGGCGAAAACGCCGCCCTCGTCGATCATTCGCTCAGTTCAGCGGTGCCGAGCGCCACCAGCGCAGCACCTCGTCGGCCGTGCCGTAGGCGTCGGTGAACATCAGGAACTGGGCGCGATCGGGGTCGCCGGTGAACTGGGTGATGATCTTGTTCCCGTTGTCGGTGTACTTGTAGTTGGTGTACTGCTTGCCGCCGTTGGTGTCGACCGACTTGGTGTTGGTCGGCAGCCCGTCGATCACGGCCTGCACGTCGGCCGCCGAGTTGTAGACGTAGATCCGGTAGAACGGATCGTTGCCGCCGCTACCGCCACCGTCGTAGCAGCGCCACTGCCAGACCCACGCGCCGAAGTCGGGGTCGCCGTCGTTGGGCGAGGGGGTGTAGCCGGTGTCGGTCTCCCAGCAGGACGCGCCGTTGTAGCCGGTGTCGCCGTCGGTGTCGGCGGGCACCATCTGGGCGAACTCGGCGCTGATGGCGTCGGCGTCCGGGGTGACATGCTTACCCGCCGCGACCGAGGTCGTCGTGGTGGTGGAGCCGCCGGAATCGTCGCCGCTGACCGCGACCCCGATGCCGATCAGCAGCGCGAGCACCACGACGACGGCGACCACGATCCCGACGATCAGGCCGGTGTTCGACTTCGACGGCGGTCGCGGACCCTGCGGATACTGGCCGAAACCCCCGCCCGCCGGCGGACGCGGCGGGGCAGGCGGCGCCGGATACTGCGGCCGGGACTGCTGGTTGTACGGATTCTGTGTCGCCGCACCACCGGTCAGCGGCGACGCCTGGTTGGCCATCGGTCCGCCGGTCATCGGGCCTTGTGCCGCGGTGCCCATGGCGCCGCCGGTCATCGGCCCGTGGCCCACGGTGCCCATCGGCCCGCCGGTCATCGGACCCTGCGTCGCGGTGCCCATCGGCCCGCCCGTCATCGGGCCTTGCGCGGCAAGGGGATACGGCGACCCGGTCTGCGGGATCGCACCGCCGGTGGTCGGACGCGGACCACCGGTCACCGGGATCGCACCGCCCGTGGTCGGACGCTGTCCGACGATCGGCATGGCGGGGGCGCTCGGGTTGTTCAGCGCGGCGATCGCGGCGTTCGCGAAATCCGAGCAGGAGTCGAAACGGTCGTCCGGCCGCTTGGCCATGGCCTTGGCCAGCACCGCGTCGAGTGCATAGGACAGGCCGGGCCGCGCGCTGCTCAGCGGCGGCGGCGGTTGCTGCAGATGACCCTGGATGACCGCGGCGGGATTGGTCGCCGTGAACGGCCCCGACCCGGTGAACAGCCAGAACAGGGTGCAGGCCAGCGAGTACTGATCGGAGCGGTGATCCAGCGAGGCACCGGTGAGCTGTTCGGGGGAGGCATAGGCCAGGGTCGCGGTGAAGGTGCCGGTCTGGGTGAGATGACCGGTGTCGTCACGCAATCGGGCGATGCCGAAGTCGGTGAGATAGACCCGTTCACCGCGGCCCGCGCCGGAACGCGCGAGCAGGATGTTGGCGGGCTTCACATCGCGGTGCAGCACACCCATGCCGTGCGCGTAGTCGAGCGCGTCGGCGGTTTCCTTCACGATCTGCAGCGCGCGAGCGGGCGGCAGCGTCTGCGGGTCCACCGAGGCGGCGTCGATACCGTCGATGAACTGCATGGAGATCCACAGCTGTTCGTCGTCGAGACCGCGGTCGTAGACGGTGACGATGTTCGGGTGATCCAGGCGCGAGACCAGATCCGCCTCCCGTTCGAACCGCGCCCGCACCTCCTGATCGAAGAACATCTCGCGATTGAGCAACTTCAGCGCGGTCATGCGCGGTAGACGAGGGTGCTTGGCGAGGTAGACCGAACCCATGCCACCACGGCCGAGCTGCCGTTCGATGACGTAGCCGGCGAAGACATCTCCGTTGGCCAGCATGTCTGCTCCACTTCCCGCCGTGCGCCGGGACCCACCAGCACACACGCGTACAGCAAGAAAGCCGCGGCCGGGTGGCCCGCCACGGGAAAATCAACGAAACCTTAGCAGCAGCCGACCGGGTGGACAGTTGCTCGTATAGCGACCGTCCAGCCCGCACCGATCACGGTGGCCGCCTCGGCTGCGGCGGCACGATATAGCCGGGATGGTTACGGCCGCCGGGGAAGTCGATGGTGCCCGGCCGCTGCGTCCCGCGCCGCGGCGGAATCGCACTCGCCGGCGGCCGCGGTACGTGCTGATGCGGCTGGGCCGGGGTGGTCGGCTGCGCCTGCTGATGCGGCTGCGGCGGCGTGGCCGGTCGCGCCTGCCGATACGGCTGCGGCGGCGTGGCCGGTCGCGAATAGTGCTGCTGCGGATACGGTTCGCGCGCTCGCAGCACCACGCCGGTCGCCGTCGGCTGCTGGTGGTGATGCCACGGGCCGGGGACCGCGAACAGCGCGGCCTTGGCGGCCAGGGCGAATTCCGTGCAGCTGGCGTAGCGCGCCTCCGGCTGCTTGGCGGTGGCCCTGGCCAGCACGGTCTCCAGGGTCGGCGGCAGGTCGGGGCGCAGGCTGCGCAGCGGCGGCACCGGCTTGCTCAGGTGCGCCTGGATCACCGCGGCCGGGTTGGGACCGGGGAACGGCACCGAGCCGGTGAGCATCCAGAACAGGGTGCAGGCCAGCGAGTACTGGTCGGCACGGTGATCGAGCGGAGCGCCTGCGATGTGTTCGGGGGCGGCGTAGGCCAGGGTGGCGGTGATCGTGCCCGCCGAGGACAGCGTCGTCTCGCTGTCGCGCACGGCCGCGATCCCGAAGTCGGTGAGCACCACCCGTTCCGGGCGCCCGATCGGCGGCTTCGCGAGCAGGATGTTGGCCGGTTTCACGTCGCGGTGCAGGACGCCGCCCGCGTGCGCGAAATCCAGGGCGGTCGCGGTCTCGGCGACGATCTGCACCGCCCGGTCCGGGGTGAGCACATTGACATCGGCGGTCGCGACATCGGTGCCCGCCACGAACTGCATGGAGATCCACAGCTGGTCGTCGTCGTTGCCGCGGTCGTAGACGTTGACGATGTTGGGATGCTCGAGCTGGGCGACCAGGTCGGCCTCGCGCTCGAACCGGCGGCGGCTCTCGTCGTCGGCGGACAGCTCGTGGCTGAGCAGCTTCAGCGCGGTGAGCCGGGGCAACCGGGGATGCCGGGCCAGATAGACCACGCCCATCCCGCCGTAACCGAGCACGCGCCGGATCGTGTACCCGGCGAACACGTCGCCTTTGCGCAACACCGCGAAGTCACCCCCTCCAGGGCAGAAGCACCCGTCCGAATTCTACCGATGTATCTCCTGATGCCCGCCGAGTGCAACATCGCCGATCATGTCGGTGCCGCGGATTAGGGTGACATCATGCGCATTGGAGCACACGTTCGCGACGAGAGCGATCCGATCGGCTTCGGTGAGAAGCTCGGCGCCGAGGTCATCCAGCTGTTCGTGGTCGATCCGCAGAGCTGGGACAAACCGCAGCCCCATCCCAAGGCCGCCGAAATCCTGGCCAGTCCGATCGACGTCGTCGTGCACTCGTCGTATCAGATCAATGTGGCCAGCCTGAACAACCGGCTGCGGATGCCCTCGCGCAACGCCGTGGCCCAGCAGGCGAAGGCCGCCGCCGAGCTCGGCGCGTTCGGCCTGGTCGTGCACGGCGGGCACGTGCGCTCCGACGCCGAGCTCGACACCGGAATCGATAACTGGCGCAAGCTGTTCGAACGCCAGCAGGACAAGGGCGGATTCGCCGTGCCGATCCTGATCGAGAACACCGCGGGCGGCAATCACGCGATGGCCAGGCACTTCGATTCGATCGCCCGGCTCTGGGACGCGGTCGGCGACTACGGCGCCGGCTTCTGTCTCGACACCTGCCACGCCTGGGCGGGCGGCGAGGAACTGGTCGGCGTCGTCGAGCGGATCAAGGCGATCACCGGCCGGATCGACCTGGTGCATCTGAACTCCTCGCGCGACGAATTCGATTCCGGCGCCGACCGGCACGCCAATTTCGCCGACGGCACCATCGACCCGCAGCTGCTGGCCGAGGTCTGCCGGACGGCGGGGGCACCGGTCATCCTGGAGACGCCCGTCGACGGTGTCGCCGAAGACCTCGCCTACCTGCGGGAGAACCTCGGCTGAGGCCTTCCGATCACCCGGAGGGAAAACCTGTCAGTCGAACGGGATTCGCGGTGTGCTTGATGCATGACGCACAACTACCCCACCCCAGCCACCGTGACGGTGACCAAGCTCGGCGCCCACATCGGCGCCCAGGTAGACGGCGTCCGTCTCGGTGGTGACCTCGACGCGGCGACCGTCGCGACGATTCGTCGTGCGCTCACTGAGCACAAGGTCATCTTCTTCCGCGGTCAGCAGCACCTCACCGAGGACGGCCAGCACGAGTTCGCGCAGCTGCTCGGCAGCCCGACCACACCGCACCCGACGGTGAAGTCGCAGGGCGTCAAGAGCCTGGCGATCGATTCCGAGAACGGCCGCGCCAACTCCTGGCACACCGATGTCACCTTCGTCGACCGCATCCCGAAGGCGTCGATCCTGCGCGCCGAGTACCTGCCGACCTACGGCGGCTCGACCACCTGGGCCTCCACCGTCGCCGCGTACAACTCGCTGCCCGAACCGCTCAAGGCCCTCGCCGAGAATCTGCGCGCGGTGCACACCAACGTCTACGACTACGCCGCCCGCACTGTCGAGCCGCTGCGCCCGAAGTCCGAGGAGTACCGCGCGGAGTTCCAGTCCACCTACTACGAGACCGAGCACCCGGTGGTGCGCGTGCACCCCGAGACCGGCGAGCGCGCGCTGCTGCTCGGCCACTTCGTGAAGAACTTCGTCGGCCTGTCCACCAGCGAGTCGCAGGCGCTGTTCCGCCTGTTCCAGGACCGCGTCACCCGCCTGGAGAACACCACCCGCTGGACCTGGGCCGACGGCGACGTCGCCATCTGGGACAACCGCGCCACCCAGCACTACGCGATCGACGACTACGACAACCAGCCCCGCCGCCTGACCCGCATCACCCTCGCCGGCGACATCCCGATCGGCGTCGACGGCACGCCGAGCACCGTCATCGAGGGCGACGCCGAGCACTACTCGATCGTGGAGGAAGTGGAACTCCTGGCCAGCTGAAATTCCGCTTCGGCGCCGGGTGCGCATGTGCCCGGCGCCGGTCCGCGCGGCACTGCGATACTGCCCCTATGAGTATTCGGCCGCTGGACGGTGTTCGCGTCCTGGAACTCGGTAACTATGTTGCCGCTCCCACTGCCGGACGTATTCTGGGCGACTTCGGCGCCGAGGTGATCAAGGTGGAACGCCCAGGTACGGGCGACGAGTTACGCAATTGGCGGCTCTATGGTGGCGACACCTCCATGCTGTATCGCACCGTGAACCGCAACAAGAAGTCGATCGTGCTCGACCTGCGCACCGAGGCGGGTCGCACGGTCGTGCTCGATCTGCTGCGGCACTGCGATGTGCTGCTGGAGAACTTCCGGCCCGGCATGCTGGAGAAATGGGGTCTCGGCCCCGAGGTGCTCGAGGAGGTGAACCCGAAGCTGGTCATCACCCGCATCTCCGCCTATGGCCAGACCGGCCCGATGGCCGCGCGTCCGGGTTTCGCGGCGGTCGCCGAGGCCGTCGGCGGTCTGCGTGAGCTCGTCGGCGATCCGGACCGCCCACCGGTGCGGGTGGGAGTCTCGATCGGTGACTCGATCGCGGGCATCTACGCCGCCTTCGGCACCGTGATGGCGTTGTTCCAGCGCGAGCGCGTGTCCGGTCAGGTGCCGCAGAGGGAACGGATCATCGACGTCGCGCTCAACGAGTCGATCCTGTCGGTGATGGAATCGCTGGTCCCCGACCACCTCGCCTACGGCATCAACCGGGAGCGGGTCGGCGGCCGCATGGAGGGCATCGCCCCGAGCAACGCCTACCCGACCAGCGACGGCTACAGCATCATCATCGGCGGCAACGGCGATGCCATCTTCCAGCGCTACATGCAGGTCATCGGCCGTCCCGACCTGGCGGCCGACCCGGAGCTGGCCGACAACGCCGGCCGCTGGCGCAACCGGGAACGACTCGACGCCTCGATCGCCGAATGGTCGAGCCGGCGCACCCGCGACGAGGCACTGAAATTGCTCGACGACGCGGCCATCCCGTGTGGCCCGATCTACACCGCCGCCGACATCGTGGCCGACGAGCAGTACCGCGCACGCAATATGATCCAGTCGTTCCCCGTCGACGTGGGCGAGCCCGAACCCAAGCAGGTGGGGTTCGCCGGCATCGTCCCGGTGATCGGGGGACAGTCGCTGCCGATCCGCAATGTCGGCCCCGACCTCGGCGAGCACACCAGAGAAGTGCTCGGCGGGCTGCTCGGGATGAGCGAGGATCAGATCGACGCGCTGGAGGCATCGTGAGCAGGCGAGTACACGGCAGACGCCGCCCACCGGTGCGCAGCAAGTGGGAACAGCGCGGGCCGGGCCATGTGCGCCCGACTGTGCATCCGACGCCGGCCAGCGTCGGTGACAAACCGTGCGGCGGCGTGATGTGCGTGCCCGCCCAGGAACCGGACCAGCGGTGATGACTGCCCCGCTGCTGCGGGATGTGACCCTGCGCGACGGCTTGCAGCTCACCGGCAAGGTGCTGCCCACCGAGCAGAAGATCGATGTCGTCCGGCGGCTGCTGGCCGCTGGTGTGCCCGCGCTGGAGATCGGCTCGATGGCCCGGCCGGATCTGGTGCCGCCGATGGCCAACTCGCTCGAGCTGATCGCGGCGCTCACCCCGGACGAGCTGGCGAAATGCTGGGTCTGGGTGGCCACACCGCGGCACATCGAGAAGGCGGCCGCCGCAGGCGCGCGCAACTTCCAGTACTGCTTCTCGGTCTCCGACAGCCACAACAAGGCCAATATCGGCCGTGACACCGAGGCTTCGGTGGCGGCCATGCCCGACGCGATCCGCCTCGCCGAGGAGGCGGGCGGTGAGATCCAGCTCTGCCTGGCCACCAGCTTCACCTGCCCGTTCGAAGGCCAGGTCGACCCCGCGCGAGTGCTGGACATCGCCAACGATCCGCGCACCGACGGCGCCGCCGACATCGTGCTGGCCGACACCCTCGGCCAGGCCCACCCCGGCCAGGTGAGCGCGCTGGTCTCGGCGGTCCGCGACCGCTCACCGTCGCGCCGCATCGTCTTCCACGGCCACGACACCTGGGGCATGGGCGTGGCCAACACCCTCGCCGCCGTTGCGGCGGGCGCGACGATGGTCGACGGCGCCCTCGGCGGCCTCGGCGGCTGCCCCTTCGCCCCCGGCGCCAGCGGCAACACCGCCTCCGAGGACATCCTCTTCGCGACCCGCCCCGGCTGGTTCACCCCGGCGGCCCTGGCGAGCCTGGTCGGCCTCACGGAGGAGCTGCTCGCCGACCTCGGCGAACCCAACCGTTCCCGCACCGCGGAAGGCGCGCGCTCGAAGGCCGAGGCCTTCGACTGGGTCATCAGTTAGGTATCGGGGGGATTCCGGATGGCGCGCTGACCGGTCGGCAGACAGACTGGACATCATGACTTCGCACGCCATGGGCACCGAGGCCGTCGACGCGGCGGCCCCCACCCAGATCGCGGCCGCCGCGCAAGACCTGGTCAAGTTGTATGGATCGGGAGACACACAGGTCAAGGCCTTGGACGGGGTGTCGGCTGACTTCGCGAAGGGCGAGTTCACCGCGATCATGGGCCCCTCCGGCTCGGGCAAGTCGACGCTGATGCACTGCCTGGCCGGGCTCGACAGCGCCAGCGAGGGCCATGTCCGCATCGGCGAGACCGCGCTGACCGGGCTGTCCGACAAGCAGATGACCGCGCTGCGCCGCGACCGGATCGGGTTCGTCTTCCAAGCGTTCAACCTGGTGCCGACGCTGACCGCGCTGGAGAACATCACCCTCCCGCTCGACATCGCGGGCCGCAAGGTCGACCAGGAATGGCTCGACACCGTCGTCAAGCGCCTCGGCCTCGGCGACCGCCTCGAGCACCGGCCCTCCGAGCTGTCCGGCGGCCAGCAGCAGCGCGTCGCGTGCGCTCGCGCCCTGGTCGGCAAGCCGGAGATCATCTTCGGCGACGAGCCGACCGGCAACCTGGACTCGCACTCCTCCGGTGAGGTGCTGGCGATCCTGCGCGCCTCGGTCGACGAGTTCGGGCAGACCGTCGTGATCGTCACCCACGACCCGCGCGCGGCCGCCTACTCCGACCGCGTCGTGTTCCTCGCCGACGGTCGCATCGTCGACGAGCTGCGCGATCCGACCCAGGATTCCATCCTCGACCGGATGAAGGCGCTGGAGACCCGATGAACAACCCGATGCGCAAGGTCGCTTTGCGCAATCTCGCCGCGCACAAGGTGCGACTGGCGTTGACGCTGCTGTCGGTGGTGCTGGGCACCGCCTTCATCTCCGGCTCGTTCGTCTTCACCGACACCTTGCAGCGCACCTTCGACGGCATCTTCGAAGGCCAAGCCCAGGGTGTCGACGTGCGTGTCGGCCCCAAGGACCGGCAGTCGCTGGGCGTACCGACCAATATCGTGGACGCGCTGGCCAAGACCGAGGGCGTCGACCGCGTCGCCCCGGCCATGAACGGCCCGGTGGTGCTGCTCGAACCCGACGGCAAGAAGGCCGTGCAGACCGGTGGCGCACCGAGTTTCGGCCTGTCCTACCTGCCGCCGGACAAGTCGGTCGAAGAGCCGAACACGTTCGTCGCGGGTGCGCCGCCCGCCCAGCCGGGCGAGATCGCGCTCAACACCAGCGGCGCGGAGAAGGCCGGGCTGCGGGTCGGCGACAAGACCAAGGTGCTCATCCCGGCCAAGGGTGACCCGTTCGAGGTGACCCTCTCCGGCGTCTACGAGATGCCGGGTACCGAGGGCGGCGGTGTGGTCGCGGTGATGTTCACCGAACCGCAGGCGCGCAAGCTGTTCACCGACGGCTCGCACGTCGCCTACGCCGATCTCGCGGCCGAACCGGGTGTCTCGGCCGACGAGCTGCGCGACCAGCTCGCCGCCGGCCTGCCCAACTACAAGGTGCAGAACGCCGACGAGGTCCGCGAGGACATGAAGAAGGAGGTCTCGGAGGCGCTCACCTTCATCAACTACTTCCTGCTCGCCTTCGGCGCGATCGCGCTGATCGTCGGCACGTTCATCATCTACAACACCTTCTCGATGATCGTGGCCCAGCGCCTGCGCGAACTGGCGTTGCTGCGGGCGATCGGCGCCAGCCGCCAGCAGGTCGGCCGGTCGGTGGTCGGTGAGGCCGTCGTGATCGGCATGATCGGCAGCGCGATCGGTCTCGCCGCGGGCATCGGGCTGGCGTTCGGGTTGTCGGCGGTGCTGAACGCCTTCGATGTCGGCCTGCCCACCGGATCCCTGACGGTGCTGCCGCGCACCGCGATCGTCGCGCTGCTCGTCGGCCTGATCGTCACTGTGGCCAGCGCCTACGCGCCTGCTCGCCGCGCCGCCAAGGTGCCGCCGGTGGAGGCGATGCGCGCCGAATTCGCCAGCGCCGGTGACTCGTTGCATGTGCGCACCGCCGTCGGTGCGGTCATGGCCGTGGCCGGTGGCGTGCTCGTGTATGTCGGCGCCCAGGGCACCGGCAAGGGCTCGGCGGTGACCGTCGGCATCGGCGCGCTCGGGTTGATTCTGGCCGTGCTGCTGGCCGCGCCCGCGCTGTCACGGCCGATGGTGCTCGTGCTCGGTGTGCTCACGAGGCCGTTCGGCGCCATCGGGCAGATGGCCCGCAACAACGCCGTGCGCAATCCGCGCCGCACCGCGGCCACCGCGTTCGCGCTCACTCTCGGGCTGATGCTGGTCTCGGCGATCGGCATTCTCGGCGCCTCGGCAAAAACCAGCGTGGGCGTGCTGATCGACAAGGGCGTGAAGGCCGAATACGTGCTCGCCGGTCCGCAGATGATCGGTGCGCCGCTCGGTGCGGTGGACGCCGTGCGTACCCAGGTGCCCGGCGTCAGCGAGGTCACCGGGATCAGGGTCGTCGCGTTCAAGGTCGGTGACGAGCAGGTCGTCGCCACCTCACCGGACGGGCCGATCGACCCGGTGATGGACATCGACCTGCTCAGTGGCTCCACCACGATCGGTGCGAACGAGGTGCTCGTCGACGAGACCGAGGCGGGCGATCGCGGCTGGAAGGTCGGCGACAAGATCACCATCACCAGCCTCGACAACAAGAAGTTCGAGCTCACCGTCGGCGGCGTCTTCGCCAACTCGCCGCTGCTCGGTGCGATGGTCGTCGACCCCGGCGTCTACGAGCAGTTGATGCCGCCGAGCCTGCGCACCAATGCCTTCGTGCTGGTGAAGGCGGAGCCAGGCACCGATCTCACCGCCATGCGGGCGAATCTGGAGAAGGCCACCGAACCGTTCGTCGTCGTGCAGGTGCAGGACCACGAGCAGTTCAAGGGCGCGCAGGGCCAGCAGATCAACACCCTGCTCGCCATCCTCTACGGCCTGCTGGCGCTGGCGGTCGTGATCGCCGTACTCGGCATCATCAACACCCTGGCCCTGTCGGTGGTCGAACGCCGCCGCGAGATCGGCATGCTCCGCGCCGTCGGCACCCAGCGATCCCAGGTGCGCCGCACGATCTACCTGGAATCCATGCTGATCGCCATCTTCGGCGCCATCGTCGGCCTCATCTTGGGCATCGCCCTCGGCGTCGGCTTCCTGCGCACCCTGCGTGACCTGGGCATCGACCAGATCACCATCCCGTGGTCGCAGTTGGTCGCCGTGCTGATCGCCTCGGGTGTGGTCGGTGTGCTGGCTGCGGTGTGGCCGGGTGTGCGCGCTGCCCGCACGCCACCGCTGGCGGCTATCGCGGATCTGTAGGAGTAGCAAGCGCTTCGGCCCCTGGCGGATGTTTCCGCCAGGGGCCGAGTGCGAGCGGCCCCGGTTACGCCGGGTAGCGGTCGTACCAGTCGTCGGTGGGATGGCCGTGGTCGTCCCGGGGTGGGGTGAGGCCGAATTCGGTGCAGTAGTCCGTGGCCAGGCGGTCCAGGACGGGGCGGGCGTCGACGGTGCGCGACCAGCGGCGGGGCAGCGCGGTGCGGCCGTAGCGGGCGCCGAGGAGGCTGCCTGCGATCGAGCCGGTGGCATCGCTGTCGCCGGAGTGGTTGACCGACAACAGGAGTCCGGTGCGGACGATGTCGTGCGGTGCGCCGCCACGGAATTCCGCGGCGAGTAGGGCGAAGACGGCGATGGCCAGTGCTTCGGGGCCGATCCAGCCCTGGCCCAGTGACTCGACGTCTTCCGGGGTCGGGACGCGGCGTTCGCGTTCGATCCGCGCGGCCAGTGCGTTCGCGGCGTCGAGCGCGGCCGACGTTTCCTCGTGGTCGGGGTAACCCGTCAGCTCGGCCCTGGCGTGGTGCAGCGCCGTCGCGGTGTCGGAGCCACGTGTGAGCTGGTAGACCACGGCGGCCAGGGTGCCTGCCGGTAGCCATCCACTCGGGTGTCCGTGGGTGAGTGCGGCGGCGTCGCAGCCCAACTCGAAGATCGCGCCGGTAGCTGCTCCGGTACGGTCTGCGGCGTATCCGAATCCGCACGGCGCGGCGCGCATCACCGCACCACTGCCTTTGGAGTGGTTGATCGGCTGATCGCGGGTGCCGAGCGGGTTTGTCGGCGCGCGCCGCGCCGCAGCCTGCCGCAGGGCCGTGTACACCGAATTCGCCACGCCCCGTTGCTCGGTCAGTTCGGGGTGCTTGCCGAGCGAGCTGTGCAATGCGAACGGCTGGTCGGGCAGTTCGACGACCTGTCCCCGTAGCCAGACGAGCAAGCCTTGCTGCAACAGGCCCATGGTCGCCCCGCCGATGCCCTTGGCTCTGGCGCGCACCGAACCGCGGATCAACGCCTCCACAGTGAACGCGGTCAGCTGCGTCTCCTCGGAGATACGCAGCGGGTCGGCATCCCTGACTCCCTGCGGCCCGAATTGGTCCCGGATCTGTTGCAGCGTCCTGGTTTCCACCGGTGCGCCGAGCGCGTCACCGATCGCACCGCCGATCAGACAACCATGTACCGCGTTCAGCCACACCGATGCCGCGCTGACCACGGCGTCGCTGCTCCGCCGCGGGTGTTCGAGCCGGGGCGCAGAGCCCTGCCCCGCACCGGCCTGCTTCCCGGCGCTGCGCTGCCCGGAGGCTGACGTGCCGGTGTGCCTTTCCGGGTGTCGTGTGTCGATTCGCGGCCGGTGGTCTGCGGCCGCTTCGCCGCGCGCGGTCGGGTCGAGCCGCCGCGCCAGGTCGGGTTCCGCGGCCCGGCGAACCTGCTGAGAATCGGTGCGTGACGGACTCTCTGTGCTGGTCGACGGCACGGCGCCGCCACGGATGTCGGTGCCGGATCGGTAATCCGGCGTGTGACTTGTGGCAGGTGTGGAAGGGGCGGAGCTGGTCCGTGCCGGAGCCGAGGCCCCGGTGGGGAAGGAGCCGCTGGGTGGGGCCTGCGCTCGACGGGTGAGGGCTTCGGTGAAAGCGTTGGCGAAATCCGTGCAGGTGGAGAATCGTCGCGCCGGGTCCTTGGCCATCGCCTTGGCGAGGACGGCGTCGACCGCTGTGGGCAAGGTGGACCGGCGGGTGCTGGCCCGCGGGGGAACGGCGTTGATGTGACCGAGCATGACGGTCGCCGGGTTGGGCGCGTCGAACGGGCCGCTGCCGGTGAGCAGCCGGAAGACGGTGCAGGCCAGGGAGTATTGATCGCCGCGACCGTCCAGCGGTGCGCTGCTGAGCTGTTCGGGCGAGGCGTAGGCGATGGTGGCGGTGAACTGGCCGGTGCGGGTCAGGCCGCCGGTGTCGTCGAGGAGTTTCGCGATGCCGAAGTCGGTGAGCAGCACCCGCTCGTCGAATCCGGCGCCGACGCCTGCGGTGCGCGAGAGCAGGATGTTGGCCGGTTTCACATCGCGGTGCAGCACGCCCTGACGGTGCGCGTAGTCCAGCGCGCTCGCCGTCTGGGTGACGATCTGCGCGATCCGCTCCACCCCGAACTGCTGGGCGGGCACCGCCGCCGCGTCGACACCGTCGACGAACTGCATGGCGATCCACAGCCGTTCCTCGTCGACGCCACGGTCGTAGACGGTGATGATGTTCGGGTGGTCGAGCTGGGCGACCAGATCGGCTTCCCGCTCGAACCTGGTCCGGATCTCGACGTCGCTGAACAGGTCACGGTGCATCAATTTCAGCGCGGTCAGCCGCGGCAGCCGCCGATCACGGGCCGCGTACACCGCACCCATCCCGCCGCGCCCCAGCTCCCGCTCGATGACGAACCCGGCGAACACCTCCCCGCGCCGCAACATCGCCTCACCCCGTTCACCGAACCCGATCGCTGTGCAGCCTAGCGAAACTCACGGTCTCACACGGCCGGAGCGTGGGTGTCGGCCCAGTGCGTGATGTCGCCCCGGTCCAGGGCGGTGGCCAGCAGGTCGGGGAATTTGTCGGGTGTACAGGCGAAGGCCGGGATGCCGAGCGCGGCCAGCGCGGCGGCGTTGTCGTGGTCGTAGGCGGGTGCGCCCTCGTCGGAGAGCGCGAGCAGGACCACCACCTGGACGCCCGCTTCCTTCATCGCATTGCACCGGCGCAGCATCTCCTCGCGGACCCCGCCCTCGTACAGATCGGAGATGAGCACGAACAGGCTGTCGGTGGGCCGGGTGATCAGTGACTGCGAGTAGGCGATGGCGCGGTTGATGTCGGTGCCGCCGCCGAGCTGGGTGCCGAACAGGACGTCGACCGGATCGCTGAGCTGTTCGGTCAGGTCGACGACCTCGGTGTCGAACACCACCAGCGACGTCTTCAGCGAGCGCATCGACGCGAGGACCGCACCGAACACCGACGCGTAGACGACACTGGCCGCCATCGACCCGGATTGGTCGATCGCCAGCACCACATCGCGCTGGATCGACTGCGCCTTGCGCCCGTAGCCGACCAGCCGTTCGGGCACCACGGTCCGGTGCTCGGGCAGATAGTTGGCCAGGTTCTTGCGGATGGTGCGATCGAAATCGATGTCGCGCAGCTTCGGCCGGTGGGTGCGGGCGGCGCGGTTGATCGCGCCCGAGACAGCGGCGACGGTCTTGGCGGCGATGCGCCGCTCGATCTCACGCACCACCTTCTCGACCACCATCCGCGCGGTGGCCTTCGTGGTCTCCGGCATCACCCGGTTGAGGCCGAGCAGCGTACCCACCAGATGCACATCGGGTTCCACCGATTCCAGCAGCTCGGGCTCGAGCAGCAACTGCGTGAGATTCAGCCGCTGCACGGCATCGCGCTGCATCACCTCGACCACGGTCGCGGGAAAGTAGGTGCGGATGTCGCCGAGCCAGCGCGCCACCCGTGGCGCCGAACCACCCAGCCCACCAGACCGTTTCGTCGATCCACCTGCCTCGCCCGTGTTGTAGAGCGCGCCGAGCGCCTGGTCCATCGCCTGGTCGGGGCCCGAGGACAGGCCGCCGAGCTGTTCTTCGGCGGCTTGGCCGAGCACGAGCCGCCATCGGCGCGAATGGGTTTCGTCGTTGTCGGTCATGGCTGCTGCTCCTGATCATCGAGCGGGTGGCATCGGCGTGCGTGCAGAAACCGCGTTCGTGAAACCGCGGCTCGCGCTGGGGTCGCAAGCCACGGCGGGGAGTTCGTCGCAGGCCGGTGGGCTGCGGGCGGTGTCGCGATCATCCGGCGGCGCCGAGGATCGCGGTGGCGGCGCGCAGGGCCAGTTGCCCACGGGCGGGGTCGATGGCGGTGGAGCCCGTGGGGGCGGCCGGCGCGGAGCCGGTGTCGCGCAGGGCCTGGCCGATGGCGCGGCGTTCGCCGGATTCGAAGGAACCGAAGGTGCGGCGCAGTAGGGGGAGGGTGGCGACGAACTGGTCTTCGGTGAGTTCGCGGAGCCACTCGTCGATGCGGCGCAACAACTCCCGGTCGTGCACCAGGAGCAGGCCGCGTCCGCCGAGGAAGCCGTCGATCCAGGCGGCCTTGGCGGCGGGGGTGTTGCCGATGGACAGGGCGGCGGCCAGGCGGCGGGCCGAGTCGGCGTCGTCGATGCGCTCGGCGTCGCAGAGCAGGCGCACCGCACGGCCGCCGATCGCGCCGTGCACATCGTCACGGTCGGCGATGCGCTGCAGGGTCGCCAGCCAGTCGGTGGTGGCGTGGTCGTCGTCGCGGGTGCTGATCGCGGTGTGTGCGGCGTCGATCTGGGCGCGCAATGCCTCGGCCGCGTCGGTGTCGAGACCGGTGACCGCACCGGGCAGGCCGGCGCAGATCCGCACCAGCAGGCCGTCGGCGACATGGGCCAGCGCCTTGGTGTCGGTGCCGCGGACATCGCCGTAGCGCAGCGTTCGGGTCAGCCCGGGCAGGGCGCCGAGGAGGTGGGTGACGTCGTGGTCGAGGGCAGCGGCCGCTTCCAGCCGGGTGATCAACCCGTCGGTGGCACCACCCAGGTCGGCGAGCAGGGCCATCTCGAGCGCGTCGGCGAGTTCGGTGACGGACACGCCGTCACGGCTCGCGGTGTCGAGGATCTTGGCCTCGGCCGCGGTGCGCAGCGTCGTTCCCCACACCGCCGCCTCGACGATGCGGACCTCGAATTCCGGTTCCCAGCGCAGGGTCCAGGTCTCCCGGAAGGTGCCGGTGTTACGGACCTCGCCGACGGTCGGAGTGCCCCAGTCGATGCCGAGCAGCCGCAGCCGGTGCAGCAGATGCGAGCGTTCGACATCGCGCTCCTTGCGCAGGTCGAGGTCGACAGTGCGGGCGAGGGCTTCCTGTTTGAGCCGCAGGGTCTTGCTGCGCGCGCGCAGATCCGCCGCCAACGGCACCGTCGGGGTGTCATCGGGGACAGCACCGAGGGTCTCGCCGACGACGAGTTCGTCCACCACCAGCCGCAGCATGGTCTCGTCACCACCGCACATCACCGACCGCACAGCCTCGGTGACCTCGGACAATCCCGCCAGCGGCCGACCACGCAACGCGGCCAGCGTGTCCGACAACCGCACCGCCTCGATGATGTGCGCGCTCGACACCGGAAGATCGTGCGACCGCAGCACACCGGCGACCTTGGTCAGCCACCGCGCCACCGGCCGCTCGGTCTCGGTGAACAGATGGTGATACCAGCCCGGTGAGGTCACCCCGGCCCCATACCCCGATCCTGCCGCCAGCCGCGAATGCGTCCACGGCACCCAGGTCAACGCCGCCTTCGTCTTCGGCAACCCCCTGAGCAGTCGCGCATCCGGCGCGGCAGGCCCGAGCGCCCCGGCCAACGCAGGCGCATGCCACGCGCCGCACACCACCGCCAGCCGCTTCGCCCCGTCCTTGAGCGTCTGCCGCATCACCTGCCGCATGTACGCCTCGCGCCGCAGCGTGTGCTGATCGACGACGAGCGGTGCGACCGCCGGATCTTCGGGATCGACTGACAACGGAGCGCCTGATCCGGCTGGTGCCGAGGCATTTTCCGCTGGTTCCGACGCGCTGACCGACGAGGGTGTGCCTGCCTGGCTGGTATCGCCGCGCCGCGTCGATTGGTCGCGTTGGCTGTTGTCCTCCGGATGCGCCATGTCCGACCCCGGTGCCGCGGGGTCAGAGTCCCTTGCTTGCCCGTGCTGGATCGCGTCCTCGCGCAATGCTGCCATCGCCTCGGTGATCGCGTCGAAAGCCGCGCTGTCGGGCACTGATTCGACGACGGCGTCCCACCAGCGCTCGGCGTCGTCGTAGCCTGCCGCCGAGGCCAGAGCTGCCAGCGGGTCGGTGCGGTCACCGCGGGAGTCGTCTTCGGCAGCGAGGACGTTCGTGGCCGGGAGGTCGCAGAAGCGGACCGGCACCGCGTGGTCGACGCCGTAGCGCATCGCCTGCCACTCCGGCGAGAACACCGCGAACGGCCAGAATGCCGCGCGGGCAGGCGAATCTGGGACGTAGGCCAGCAGCGCCACCGGCGGGGTCATGGTGTCGGCGGCGACGAACCCGACGAGTGGGTCGGCATCGGCGGGACCTTCGATGAGGATGGCATCGGGCCGGAACTCCTCGAGTGCTTGCCGTAGCGATCGCGCCGAGCCCGGCCCATGGTGACGGATGCCGAAAACCCGCGTCACGGTATTCGCACCCGCATTGGCACCGACCACCGCGCCGGCATCGGTACTTGCACCGGCGTTGCTCGCGGGAGCGGGTACCGCACTCGCCGCGCTGGTCTCGCCGTCGATCTGTTCACTCATCGAAAACCCCATGTGTGCTGTCTGTTCCGTCCTCCCCGCCAGCCCGTGTCAGTTCGCGAGCTCGCGGCAGGCGCGGTAGAAGTCGGCCCAGTCAGGGCGCTCGCGCACCACGGCCTCGAGATATTCGGTCCAGATCACCGAGTCGGCGACGGGGTCCTTGATCACCGAACCGAGGACGGCGCCCGCGATGTCGGAGGCACGCAGGACGCCGTCGCCGAAGTGGGCCGACAGGGCGAGGCCGTTGGTGATCACCGAGATGGCCTCGGCGGTGGACAGGGTGCCCGAGGGGGACTTGAGTTTGGTGCGGCCGTCGGCGGTGATCCCGGAGCGCAGTTCGCGGAATACGCGCACGACCCGGCGCACCTCCTCGGCGGCGGCGGGCACCGTCGGCAGTTCCAGTGCGGCGCCGAGCTGTTCGACGCGCCTGCTGACGATGGCGACCTCGGAATCCTCGTCGGCGGGCAGCGGCAGCACCACGGTGTTGAAGCGGCGGCGCAGCGCCGAGGACAGGTCGTTCACGCCGCGATCGCGGTCGTTGGCGGTGGCGATCACGTTGAAACCCTTGGCGGCCTGTACTTCCGCACCGAGTTCGGGTACCGGCAGCGTCTTCTCGGACAGGATGGTGATCAGCGCGTCCTGCACGTCGGAGGGGATGCGGGTGAGTTCCTCGATGCGGGCGATCGCCCCGGTCCGCATGGCTGTCATCAGCGGCGAGGCGACCAGCGCGGCGTCGCTCGGCCCCTCGGCGAGCAGCCGGGCGTAGTTCCAGCCGTAGCGGATCGCTTCCTCCGCGGTGCCGGAGGTGCCCTGCACGAGCAGGGTCGATTCGCCACTGATCGCCGCCGAGAGATGTTCGGACACCCATGTTTTCGCCGTGCCGGGCACACCGAGCAGCAGCAGCGCGCGGTCGGTCGCGAGGGTCGCGACGGCAACCTCCATCAGCCGTCGCGGCCCGACGTATTTGGGCGTGATGAGGGTGCCGTCGTCGAGAGTCCCGCCGAGCACATAGGTGACCACGGCCCACGGCGACAACCGCCAGGACGGCGGACGCGGCCGGTCGTCGACGCGCGCCAGCGCGGCCAGCTCGTCGGCGAAGGCCTGTTCGGCATGGGGACGCAGCAGGGTGGTTGCCGGTTCGGTGGTGGTCATCGCAGCTCCTCGAGCATGGTCGCGCGGTCGGTGAGATCGTGGGCGAGTCGGTGGAAGGCCTGTTGCCAGGCGGGGTCCTCGGTGGTGCCGGCGAGCGCGGTGACGCGGGTCGCCAGGTCGACGGGCAGGTGCACGCCCGCGGCGGTGAGCAGGGCACGGTCGGTGTATACGCCTGCGGTGGCATGCGGCTGGCGGGCCGTGGTGCGGGCGCGCTCGCCGAGCAACCGCAGCACGTGGTCGGCGACCTGTGGCGGCCAGGGATGGTCGAGGCCGGGCAGGATCGCGTGCAGTTCGGTGAGCTGGTGGGCATCGAGGTCGAGCACGTGCTCGATCCGGTCGGCGGCATCGAGCAGGGTGAACAGTTCGCGGCGGCGCAGCACGGCTTGTTCGGTCGGCGTCGCGTGCGCGAACAGCGCTCGGGCCCAGGTGGTGTCGCGTTGGGCGATGGTGGCGTCGACCCAGCCGTCGACGATCGCCTTGGCATAGCGTGGCGGCAGCGTCAAGGTCAGCGCGGCGGTCGCGGTGTCGCGCTGGGCGGAGGTGGCATCGACCCTGTTACCGACAACCGGCTCGGCGGAACCGGACACGCCCCGCACGGCACCGGACGGTGGCGTCCTGGTCGGTGCGGCCGATGCGGTGGCTGGGACGAGTGGTGCCCACGCTGTCAGTGGTGTCGCCGCGATCGCCTGGTGCAGGGTCTTCACCGTCGAATCGGGGGTGTCCCAGCGCATCTTGGGTTGATCGGTGCTGTCGGTGACGCCGTCGCGCCTGGCTTCGGCGTCGACTTCGGCAGGCACCGTGACCGTCACCGTGCCGTCGGCGTCCACCCGGACCCACGACGACACCAGCGCCGCCATCCGCTGCCCGAACGCCGAACCCGGTAGCCGGGCCAACAGTCCCGCCGCGGTGCGCCGGACGTCGCCGCGCCGGTCGTCGAGAGCCCGCTCGAGCAGTGGTTCGTCGTCGAGGTTCAGTCCGCGGCCGAGCAGTGCCAGCAGTTCGGCCTTGATCGGGCCGGACTCCTTGGCCCAGGCAGTGCTCAGCACCTCGCGGGCGGCGGCAGGATCGGTTCGGCGCACCTGCGCCAGCCAGTCCTTGCGCTCACCGGGCGCGCCGAAAAGCCAGATGTCCGCAGTGCCAGAGGGTTCGGATCCTTCTGCGTCCGGCTCGACCGTCGTGGCTCGATCGACCGGGAACGAATCCAGCAGACCCGACCACGCGGGATTGCGTGCGGCGAGCCAGCGGCCGCGCCGACCTGCCAGCTTGAGCAGCGGCGCGCGCAGGTTGCTGTCGGATGCCGCCGTGAGCGCTTGGACGCACAGCACATCCGGCAGCCGGAAGTCGAAGGGCGCTGCGGCAGCGAACCATTCGGGCAGGAACACCGACTTGTCGGCCAGCAGGCGGCTGAGTCGATCGGCGGCCTGCCTCGGCAGCAGGCGCCGCGGATCATCGCAGGCGGGTTCGGGTTTCGGCGCCGAGCTGGGCAGGCGACCACCGCGCAGATACAGATCTTGCAGTGCGGCGGTGTCGAGCAGCCGGACGGCAGGCTCACCGGAACGCTGCGGCACGGCGGCCGCGACCGCGCCGGCCAGTTCCACACTGTCGGCAGTGCGGCGGGCGGTGCCGAGCAGGGCGACCGAAACCAGGTCGGCCAGTTCGGGAGTCGCCGCGGACTGCGTCGGGAACTCCGTCTCCAGATCGGTCACCTCGCCCGCGGCGAACACCGAGATCGGGTCGAAACCGTCGGCGCGCCATTCACCGGTGAGCGTCACCGGATGACCGCCCGACACGGCGATCAATCGCCACGGCCGCGCCCCCGCCGACAACGGCAAGGCCACGCCGTCGGGGTCGACGAGCTGCCAGCCGTGTTCACCGAGCACCGGCACGACCTCGGTCAGCAGCGCGGGCCAGGCGCGCAGCCAGGGATCGTTGCTCAGCGCGCCCGCGTAGGCGTCCAGCGCGTCATCGATCGTGGTGCCGCCGGTCGGGGGCACGGTGGTGAAGGGTTCGGGGGCGCCGTGGCGGGTGCCCCATTGGACTCGCAATGGCGCCGCGCCGGGGTAGTAGTGCAGGTCGGCGTTCACCTCGTGGCCGGGCACCGGCACCTCGCCGGTGAAATTCGGTGTGCCGAAGGAATGTTCGATCAGCACGGCCCAGCGTCCGCTGCCGCGCGCCCGCAGCCAGGTACGCCGGGTGTGCAGGCGATCCTCCTCGCTCACCCGCATGCCGAGCACCAGCCAGCGATCGCGCACGGCGGGCTCGGCCAGCACGGTCTCGGCCTGGATCGGGTAGCCGACGTGGGTGCGGATGCCTGCCTGCAGCGGCTCGGGCAGCGCGTCGAGGGTGCGATGGGCCAGCACCAGCAGATGCAACCGGGCGTACTCGCGCAGGAGCAGTTCGGGCCAGTGCTCGGTGGTCACCACCTGCGCGGGCAGCCTGCGCAGCGTCGCCGCGACACCGGGCGCCTGGGCATCGACCATGCGGGCCGCGATCGCCTCGTAGGCGGCGAACGAGCGATCGGTCTGGGCCAGCCCGGTACGGATCTGATCGGTGAGCCACACCTCGAGCTCGGTCAGCCCCGCCGATACCCGGGCTCGCCGTTGCTCGACGGTTGCCTGCGACGGCGTTGCGGTGGCCTTGGTCTTCGGCGGGGCCGCGGCCTTGGCCGCCCGGCCTGCCAGCCACTCCGCGGCGAAATCGGCGGGCGCGTCCTGGACGGGCACCGTGCCACCTGACCAGGTGAGCAGCAGCGACAGCGCGTGCTTGCAGGGAAACTTGCGGCTCGGGCACGAGCACTTGTACGCGGGCCCGGCCAGGTCGACGATCGTCTGATACGGCTTGGACCCGCTGCCCTGGCACAGGCCCCACACGGCGGTTCCGGCGGCACCGGTGCTCCGCCAGCGACCGGCCAGCTTGCGTGCGGCAGCCAGTGAGCTCGCGTCCGGTGCGAGAGCGCGGACCTGGTCCTCGGTCCACGGCGCCTGTCGGTCGGTCATCGGTTCCCCCGTTCTCTGTCGCCGAAATATCTACAGCAGCCCACCGACAACTGCCGTCCAGGCACACGAACCGCCTGGAAGACGCTGGTGCTGTGACGGATTCGCGTTTCTCTACTTGCTGCCTGCGGGAAAGTCTGGCATTCTGACCTGTTCGGCTCGCCCGGACCGCCCGCGCCGCTCAACGCAGCGTATCGCGGGTGTGAGCACCTCATCGAGCTGCCCGCCGGGGTGGGCGAGGGGTGGACATCGAGGGCCCGCCGCGGCACCACGATGGCCATTCCACTCCCGCGGGCAGATTCGCTGGGGCGCTGCGCATCCCCTGGGCGAACGCTCCGCGATCAGGTAGCGTTTGCCGAGGAGGATCTCGTCGGTCGGGCACATCGGCCGCCGCGTTGCGCGCGGGCGCGAAGGGGGATGTCGCACATGTGCTCGGATCGGATCGCCGAGGTGGTCGCGCGCGAGCTCGCGGCCGACCCCGCCGTGGAAGCACGGGTCGCCGAGTGCGTGCTGGCCGCCCTGTCCGAGGCCGACGACGACAGGGCCGCACCGGATTCCGGTGATACCGGCGTCTTCCTGCGCTCGATCACGGTGCACGGTTTCCGTGGAATAGGGCCGACGGCCACGCTGGGACTGAACCCGGGACCTGGGCTCACCCTGGTGGTCGGACGCAACGGCAGCGGCAAATCCAGCTTCGCCGAGGCCGCCGAATTCGCGTTGACCGGCGGAAACCGGCGCTGGGACGGCCGATCGACCGCGTGGCGCGAAGGGTGGCGCAACCTGCACGAACCCGATCTCGCCCGCATCGAGGTCGGGCTGCTCACCGCGGGTGCGAACACCGAGCTCACGGTCGCCACCCAGTGGGCGCCCGGCAGCGAACTGGGTGAGGCGCACTGGACGGAGCAGCGCGGATCGGCCCGGCCGGTCCCGATCGATCCACGCAGCAGGCGGCAACGCCTCGACCTGTACCGGCCGTTCCTGTCCTACAGCGAACTGGGCGCACTGGTCGACGGCAAACCGAGCGACCTGTTCGACGCACTGCACCGGCTGCTCGGCCTCGACGAACTCGCCGCCGCCGCCGAACACATCCGTCTGCGCAAACTGGAACTCGAACGCGCCGTGCGGGATTCGCGCCAATCCAGAACCGACCTGCTGGCCGAACTCGCCGATGTCGACGACGACCGCGCCCGCCGCGTCGCCGACCTGCTGCGTGCCCCCGAACCCGACCTCGACGCGGTGGCGGCCGCGGTGGCGGGCTCGGTGCTCGGCGTCGACGGCCCCGACGGACTGCGGGCGATCCTGCGCCTGACCCTGCCCGACACTGCCCAGGTCGCGGCGACGGTGGACCGCCTCGCCGATGCGGCCGCTGACCTGTCGCGACACGCAACCACCGACGCCGAGTCCGATCTCCGCGTCCTCGAATTACTCACCCGCGCACGAGATCACGTCACCGCCGTCGAAACCTGCCCGTGCCCCGTCTGCGGCCGCGGCGACCTCGACCCTGCCTGGCTCACCGCCGCCGACGCCGAAATCACCCAGCGCAGTGCCCACCTCGCCGCCTTGCGTTCCGCTCGTACCGAGTTCGACGCGGCCCTGGCGGCCACCCGCTCGCTCACCTCCCGCCTACCCGCCGAACTGGCGCGGCATGCGGCGGTTCGGCGTCTGTGGTCGGTGTGGGCCGAGCTCGGTGTGGCCGACTACGACGACGGGGTTCCCGGGCGTATCCGTGCCACGCATACCGACCTTTCCGCCGAACTCGCAGCTCTGCACCGTGCTACGCGTACCGAACTCGCGCGGCTCGACTCGGTGTGGTCGCCGCTGGTCCCGCGCATTCTCGCCTGGCTCGATCCCGCTCGCGCCGTGTCCGCCGACGCGGCCGAACTGCGCGTGGTGAAGAAGGCGGCCGACTGGCTCAAATCGGCGACAGCGACGATCCGGGGCGAGCGGATGCGGCCGTTGGAAAGCACTGCCAGGTGGGTGTGGAGCACGCTGCGGCAGCAGAGCAATGTGGAGCTCGGCGCGATCCGGCTGCAGGGCAGCGCGGGGACGGCGCGGCGGGTGCTGCTCGATGTCACCGTCGACGAGGTGGACGGCGCGGCGCTCGGGGTGATGAGCCAGGGTGAGCTGCACGCGCTCGGACTGTCGCTGTTCCTGCCACGAGCGACGATGGCGCACAGCCCGTTCCGCTTCGTCATGATCGACGATCCCGTTCAGGCGATGGACCCGGCGAAGGTCGACGGGCTGGCCAGGGTGCTCGCCGAGGTGGCGATCACCCGGCAGGTGGTGGTGTTCACCCACGACGAGCGGCTCGCCGAGGCGGTGCGCCGCATGCAGCTCGATGCCACGGTGCTCGAGGTCCAGCGCCGCGAACGCTCCATCGTCGAAGTCAGGGTGACCGGCGATCCGGTCCGCCGCTACCTCGACGACGCCCGCTCCCTGCTGCGCACGCCCCAGCTGCCGCCCGCCATCGCCGACGAACTGGTCGCCACGTGCTGCCGATCCGCGATCGAAGCGGCAGGCCTGGCGAAGGCCCGCCACGAACTGCTCGCCACCGGCCTCGACCACGCCGAAGTGGAACGTCGTGTGCGCAACGCCCACACCACCCGCGCCATGCTCACCCTCGCGATCATGGGCCCCGGCGCCCGCGTCGACGACCTCAACAAGCACTTGAGCGCGGTCGGCGGCCGCTGGCTGGTCGGCGTCCTGCGCGACGCCACCGCGGGCGCGCACGTGCCGATCGACCGTCCGATGCGCGAATTGATCAGCGACACCGAACGATTCATCGCCTGGTTGCGCGCCCACGAGCCCGCCGCGGTCCGCTCATGAGCCGGGGTGGAACAGCCGTGCGGTGTGGTAACCGCACTTCCACGGGGCGCGGTGGCAAGTCGGCTACGGCGGGGACCAGCTCCGCTGGTGCTTCGGAGGAGTCCCGGTGAACCACCGGAACAGGCAACGACGCGCGAAATACACGCCTCGCCCCTCGGTATCCGAACGGCTCGAGGCTGCCGAACATCTCCTGTCCGGCGCCGTCTCCGACGCCGGTGGCGTCTGGTCGCGGGCGGTCGCGTGGATTCTGCGGCTCGCGCTGGAGCAGGCCGTCGACGAACTGTGGGCGCAGATCGCCCCGGAACTCATGCGGTGTCCGATGCGGGCACAGCTGCTCGCCTTGCGCGTCTACGCGGGCCCGGAGACCGCGGGACAGGTCGGCGCGCTGTGGGCCGCGCTGTCCCGGGCGGCGCACCACCTCGACTACGAGATGGCGCCCAGCGTCACCGATCTGCGGCGCTGGCGCGATCAGACCGCCGACCTCGCCAGGTCGCTCGAGCTGGTGCCGCTGGCGCACCAGCCCTTCGGCTGAGCCCGCGTGGGCGGCGGACGCCGCGACCCGGCAGGATGACCGGCATGGGTGAAGCGAAACCGTGTCCGTGTCGCCGCGGCGAGCCGTTCGACCTGTGCTGCGGACCGATCCTGGCAGGCACGCGACCCGCGCCGACCGCCGAGACCCTGATGCGCTCGCGCTACACCGCCTACGTCGTCGGCGACACCGACTACCTGCTGCGGTCGTGGCACCCGAACACCCGTCCCGCCGACCTGGAGCTCGACCCCGGCCAGCGGTGGCTGTTCCTGGAGATCGTCGGTGCCCAGCGCGGCGGCCCGTTCGACGACAACGGCACCGTCGAGTTCATCGCCCACTACAAGCTGGACGGCGTGCGCGACGCGATGCACGAGCTGAGCACCTTCGTCCGCGTCGACGGCGCGTGGGTGTACCTCGACGGCACCTTCCAGGCCTGACACACTGACCTCGTGCCCAGGATCGCGATCGAATACTGCACCCAATGCCGCTGGCTGCTGCGCGCGAGCTGGATGGCACAGGAACTGCTGACTACCTTCGCCACCGAACTCGGCGAGGTGGCGCTGGTACCCGGTCAGGGCGGCATCTTCCGGATCACCCTCGACGGCGAGCAGCTGTGGGAACGCAAGGCGGACGGCGGTTTTCCCGATATCGCCGTCCTCAAGCAGCGCGTCCGCGACCGCATCGCCCCCGACCGCGATCTCGGCCACGTCGACCGGCGCGACTGAACCTCAGGCGAACAGGACGGCGCAGGCGACCGACAGTCCCAGAATGACCGCGGGCGGTCCGGCATGGCCGAGATCGCGGTGGATGGCATGCGCGATCAGCGCGAGGACGAAGTAGACCACCAGGCCGAGTGCAGCGGCCAGACCCAGCGGCGTCCACCACAATCCGGCCACCAGACCACCCGCCGCCGCGAACAGCACGGCCGCGAGCAGCGGAAGTCTTCGCCGTTCGACCCCGACCCTGGCGTAGGCCGCCACGACCTCGGGCTTCCCCGACAATTTCGCACGGGCCGAGTAGACGAGCAGGGCGGCCAGCAGCAAGGCGACCACGATACGCGCGACGGTCATGGCGCGTCTTCTTCCACGAGCGGATAGGTCTCCTCGATTCTATACGTTTGTATAGATTCGTTCTAGGGTCGAAGCATGAGCCCGCAACCGAGTAACCGCACCGCCTTGCTCGAGGGTGCGTTGCGCTGTCTGGCGCGGATGCCGGTCGATCAGGTCTCCGCCCGCGCGGTCGCCGCCGAATCGGGCGCGAACCTGGCGTCCATCGGCTATCACTTCGGCTCGAAGGACGCATTGGTGACCGCAGCCGTTGTCGCGGGCCTCGATCGCTGGCTGGACGAGATAGCCACGCGGGCGAGCGTCGTGCGCGCGGGCGCCGATCCGGCCGACCGCTTCCGGCGCGCTGTCGACGCGGCCGACGCCTCGCGTGGCGAACACGAGGGCCTGGCCCGTGCCTATGTCGTGGCGCTCGGCCGCGCGCAGCACGACCCGGTCGTCGCCGAGCGGCTCATCGATGGTTTCCGTCGCACCAGACCCGCGGTGGCCTCGGTGCTCGGCCTCGGCGCCGACGACATCGGTGTCGACGCGGGCGCACTGATGCACGCGATGTTCACCGGTCTGCTCGTCCAATCCCTGCTCGACGAGGATCTGGCACTGTCCGGCGACCGGATCGCCGACGCGCTACAGCGCATCGCCGATACCCTTGCGGGCCAAGGCAACTGACCTCAGCAGCAGCCGCCCCCACCGCAGCAGCCGCCACCGGCGGGCCGGGGTGCCGCGACCGGCGCTGGTGCGGCACCGCGCCCCACGGTCCCGAATGTGGTCAGCAATTTGACCGTGTCGTCGTGCCCGGCGGGGCAAGCGGCCGGATCCGAAGCCTGGGCCATCGGCCGGTTCACCTCGAACGTGTCGCCGCAGGAGCGACACCGGAAGCTGTAGTTCGGCATCGGCACAGTGTAGGCAGTCGGGCCGTCGTCGCGGGCTGCCTGTATCGGCATACTTCCAGCTATCTCGATGAGGTGTCGTGCGAGTGGGGTCTGGGTGCTGGAGGATGACCGCGCCCGATCGGTGCTCTGGGTCGTGCCTGTGGCTGAAATCACAGTGTGACCGGTGCGCCCGTGCGTCGGAGGGGGAGTTTCGCATGTGTCCACGAAGTAACTGTTACCAGCCGGAATGGTGCGTTGGGAGGCCGTCCGGGGCGAGCGGACGTACTCTCGAAAAGAGTCACCAGGTGCTGCGGCCTGCGGGAGCAAATACACAGGCACCCGTGGGGTCGCGCCGGCTAGGAGGTGTGCGATGAGCATTCAGTCCGATCTCGACCCCGACGTGCGGACGCACGAGGCCGAACCGCTGGCGCGAACCGAGTACGGAATCGTCAGCGGGACCTGGGACGGGCCGGTCGCCGTGTGGCGCAGCGTCCCCTACGCCGCGGCGCCTGCCGGACCGGCCCGGTTCAGCCTGCCGCAGCCCCCGCCGCGCTGGGACGGCGTGCGCGACTGCGTCGTCTTCGGTGATATCGCGCCGCAGGCCATGGGCTCGATGGTGCCGGTCGACTCCGATCTGGCCATGGGCGAGGACTGTCTGTGGGTGAATGTCTGGTCGCCGCGACCGGAGCCGAGCGACGACGAACCGCGGCCGGTGATGGTGTGGCTGCACGGCGGCGCGTACTGCCTCGGCACTGCCGCCCAGACCATCTACGACGGGCGCAGACTGGCCGAAGCGGGCGACGTGGTCGTGGTCTCGGTGAACTACCGGATCGGGGTGCTCGGCTTCCTCGACCTGTCCTCGTTCGGTGCGCCGTTCACCCCGAATCTGGGCCTGCACGATCAGCTGGCCGCGCTGGCCTGGGTGCGCGACAATATCGCCGCGTTCGGTGGTGATCCGGGCAATATCACGGTGTTCGGTGAGTCCTCGGGCGCCGGCTGCGTCACCGCCCTGCTCACCTCGCCCGCCGCGGCCGGGTTGTTCCACAAGGCGATCGCCCAGAGCCCGCCGGCCACCACCGTTTTCGGGCAGGAACGTGCCGCCGTCGTCGCCCAGCGCTATCTCGAACTGCTCGAACTCGGCCCTGGTGAAGCGGAACGGCTGCTCGAACTGCCGATCGAGCAGCTCGTCGAGGTCGGTGCGGTGCTGCTGGACGAGGTACCGATCAAGGAGCCGGGCAGGCTCGCGGCGGCGCCGGTCGTCGACGGTGACCTGCTGCCCGGCTATCCGATCGACCGCTTCCAGCAGGGACTCTCGCACCGGGTGCCGCTGCTGATCGGCACCAACCGCGACGAGGCCTCGCTGTTTCGCGTGCTGCGGTCACCGATCATGCCGGTGACTCCCGACGCGGTGAACGCGATGCTCAACGATGTCGCCGCCTCGCATCCGGAGATGTCGCCGGAACGGATCGCCGAGATCACCTCCGCCTACCCCGACCTCACGAAAACCCGTGGGGCGCTGGCCATGTCCACCGACGCCGCCTTCCGGATGCCCGCCGCCTGGGTCGCCGAGGGCCACGCCCAGCACTCACCGACCTGGATGTACCGCTTCGACTACGCCACCCCGATGTTGAAGGCGGCGCGCGTCGGTGCCGGGCACGCCACCGAATTGCCGTACGTCTTCGGTAATTTCGGCACCCTGAACCACGATCCGACGTTCTGGCTCGGCGGCCGCAAGGCCTCGGTCGCGGTGTCGGGCCGCATGCAGCGCCGCTGGCTCGCCTTCGCCGAACACGGCGTGCCCGCGGCACTGGACGGCTCCAAACACTGGCCGCACTACCTGCCCGCCGCCCGCACCACCCTGCTCATCGACACCATCGACCGCGTCGTCGACAATCCCGACGCCGACCTGCACACGGCCTGGGGCGACCAAGCCGTCGGCTTCAGCTGATCCCGCCTAGCCGAGCAGACCCAGGATCGGCGCACCGAGCGCGCCCAGCCACCGCGCGAGGGCGAGTCTAGGCACGCGGCCGATCACACGGATGGTGCTAAATTGGTGCTATGTCGAATCTGAATCTGCGGCTACCCGACGACCTGCATGCCGTCGCCGCGGCTGAAGCCGACGCGGCGCACATGTCGCTCAACAGTGTGATTTGCGATGCCCTCCGAGAATGGGTCGCCTTGCGTGCGCTCAGCCGCAAGGAGGATGCCATTCTGGATCGCGTCATGAACGAGGATGCGGATCTGCTCGCGCTGATCCGGGGAATCGAGTAGTGCGTCCAGAAGCGCTGATCAAATGCAACCAGCGAGTCACCGAGGGGAGCGGTGCGATTCGTGATCTGGGGCTGGTCGCCGCGGCCGCGACGCGTGCGGACCAGATCGTGCTGGGTCGCGAGGCGTACCCCACACCGGAGCTGAAGGCCGCGGCGGTCTTCCAATCGGTCATCCGTGATCAGCCATTCACCGAGGGCAACAAGATGACCGCGTGGGTCGCCGTTCGTCTGCTCCTCGGATGCTATGGGCTTGTCCCGGGCATCGAGCCCACCGCAGTGGTCGCGCTGATCGACGCCGTCGCGACGGAACGCACCGAGGTTGCCTGGATTGCGACCCGGTTCGCGGTCCGTCCGCACGTCGCGCCTGCGTCGTCGACTGCCTGATCGCCCTCCGGCCAGGCGGTTTTACTCCCAGTGGAGACACCGCGGAGCCGCTACCGGATGTCCGGTGGCGGCTCCGCGTCGAGCAGATCAGACGTCGGTGGAGAAGCGGATGCCGCCGTCGGGGATCTCCACGCCCGGCCAGACCCGAGCTCCGCGCAGCAGTTCGCAGCGCGCGCCGATATTGGCGCCGTCACCGATCACGCCGTCGCGCACCAGCGCGCGCGGACCGATCCGGGCGCCGAACCCGACGATCGAGCGTTCCACGGTCGCGCCCGCCTCGACGACCGCGCCGTCGAAGATGACCGCGCCGTCCAGTCGCGCGCCCGCACCGATCTCGGCGCCACGCCCGACCACGGTGCCGCCGATGAGCAGCGCGCCCGGCGCAACCCCGGCACCGGGATGGACCAGCGACTCGCCACGCTGACCAGGCAGTGCGGGCGAGGGGGCGATGCCGCGGACCAGGTCGGCCGAGCCGCGCACGAAGTCCTCCGGGGTACCCATGTCACGCCAGTAGGAGGCGTCGACATGGCCCTGCAACCGCGCGCCCTCGGCCAGCAGCGCGGGGAAGACCTCGCGCTCCACCGAGACCGGGCGACCGGTCGGGATCTTCTCGATGTACTCGCGGCGGAACACGTAGCAACCCGCGTTGATCTGGTCGGTCGGCGGATCCTGGGTCTTCTCCAGGAACGCGGTGACCCGGCCGTCGGCGTCGGTCGGCACGCAACCGAAGGCGCGCGGGTCGCTGACCCGGACCAGGTGCAGGGTGACGTCGGCGTTGGTCGACTCGTGGGTGTCGAGGATCGCGCCGAGGTCGGTGCCGCCGAGCACGTCGCCGTTGAACACCATCACGTTGTCCGCGCGCAGCTTGGGCAGCACGTTGCGGATACCGCCACCGGTGCCGAGCGGCTCGGTCTCGGTGACGTACTCGAGCTCGAGCCCCAGCTCGGAGCCGTCACCGAAGTGTTCTTCGAACACCTCGGCCTTGAACGAGGTGCCAAGCACCACGTGGGTGATCCCGGCCTCGGCGATGCGGGCCAGCAGGTGGGTCAGGAACGGCAGCCCGGCCGTCGGCAGCATCGGCTTGGGCGCCGAGAGGGTGAGCGGACGCAGCCGCGTGCCCTGTCCGCCGACGAGGATGACCGCGTCGGTGCCTGAGTTGCCTGCCATCGAGTTTCCCCTGTTCACAGTGGACCGGTACCTGCTCAGGCGCCGGTTCGCGCTTTCTCGCGCAGGGCCGATCGAACCGCAATCCGGGAGCGAACCGCAAGTCCGGCGCGCAGCGCGCCCCGCAACGGCGCCTGCCACCAGTGCGGATGCCGGTCGGCCTGGAAGCGGTAGGCGCTGGCGTGGTGGGCGGGCAGCATCAGTTCGGGGTGTTTGCCCGCGGCGTGGCCCTTGGCGTGGGTGACCTCGGCGTCGGGGACGAACACGTTGTGCCAGCCCGCCTTGCCCATGCGGTCGCCGAAGTCCACGTCCTCCATGTACATGAAGTAGCGCGAGTCGAAGCCGTCGATGGTGTCGAACGCGGCCCGGCGCACCAGCAGACACGAGCCGGACAGCCAGCCGACCACCCGCTCGGCGATCTCCTCGTTCTCCTGGCGGTAGCGCACCGACCACGGATTCTTCGGCCAGATCGCGCCCAGGATCGCGTGGCCCGCGCCGTCGGCGAGGCCGGGGACGCGGCGCGCGGACGGGTAGACGCTGCCGTCGGGCTCACGGACCATCGGCCCGAACGCGCCGGCGCGCGGCCAGCGCTCGGCGGCCTCGAGCATCTTGTCGATGGAGTCGACGCCCCAGCGGATGTCCGGGTTGGCCAGGATCACGAACTCGATCGACGGGTCGATCTCGGCGACGGCCCGGTTGATGGCGCCGCCGTAGCCGATGTTGCCGCCGGTCCGCAGCAGCCGCACGTGTGAGTTGGCCTCGGCGACGAGCTCGGGCACGCCGTCGGTCGAGCCGTTGTCGGCCAGGATCACCTGCGGCTTCTCGCTGGTGGCATCGGCCAGGGTGGTGATGAAGTGCTCGAGGTGCTCGCCCGGTGAATAAGTCACCGTGACGACGGCAAGGCCCGCAGGGGCCGCGGAATCGGCTGCGTTCACGACTGCGCAGCCTAGCCGGACACGCGCTGTAGCGCGTCGGCTAGTGCGGAACGCCAAGCCCGCAGCGGGGTGAGCCCGGCCGCGTTCCACGTCGCGGGGGACAGCACCGAATAGGGCGGGCGCGGTGCGGGTCTGGGGAAGGCGCTCGAAGCACACGGCAGCACCCTGGCCGGATCGGCGCCGAGCTCGGTGAAAACGGCTACAGCCAGGTCGAACCAGGTGGCGGTGCCGGAATTGGTGGCGTGCAACACCTGCGGTGCGTCGGGGCGGGTGCTCAGTTCGAGCAGCGCGGCGGCCAGGTCGGCGGCGCTGGTGGGGGAGCCGACCTGGTCGTCGACGACGGTGACGGTGTCGCGTTCGGCTTCCAGCCTGCGCATGGTCGCGACGAAATCCCCCTCGACACCGGAGTACACCCAGGCGGTGCGCACGACCTGGCCGCCGAGCGCGAGCACGGCTTGCTCGCCCGCCAGCTTCGACTGCCCGTAGACCGTCGCGGGACCGGTGGGATCGCCGGGTTCATAGGGGGTGTCGGCGGTGCCGGGGAAGACGTAGTCGGTCGACACGTGGATCAGCCGGGCGCCCGCGGCGGCGCAGGCGGCGGCGAGGACGGCGGGACCGGTGGCATTGGCGGCGAAGGCGGCGTCGCGGTCGGACTCGGCGGCGTCGACCGCGGTGTAGGCCGCGCAGTTGATCAGCACCGCGCCCGGGGTGAGGACCGCGTCGACGGCGGCGCGGTCGGTGATGTCGAGCTCGGCCCTGCCGTAGCCCGCGGCATCGGGGGCGAGCCGCAGGATCTCTCGCCCCAGCAGCCCGCGCGCTCCGGTTACGATCAGGCGAGCGGGGGCGGGGAAATCGGTGTACACGCGGCCAGTCTGGCACGCCGTGGCACCTGCGGTTCGGCTCGACTGTGGTAACTGTTGGTTAGCCTGTGATGGCCGGTTGCGGCGGACGAGCCCAGGTGTACGAGATGGCGGGATGGCCGGGGGAGATTCGGAGCCGGGCGCGGAGTTCGTCGAGAGGATGCACGAGTGCGAGAGTCGACACGACCACCCACGGTCGCCACGCAGACCGGTGCGGTCGGCCCGGCGCAGATGATGGTGGCGATCGCGGCGGTCCTGGTGCTTGCCCTCACCGGCTTCGCGTGGCGCAGTGTCGACAATCTGATCGCCAATATCGACCGCATCGGCGGGCTCGGTCTCGGCGGCGGCCGCGACGGCGCGGTCGACATCCTGCTGGTCGGCGTCGACAGCCGCACCGACGCCCACGGCAATCCGCTGACCTCCGCCGAACGCAAGCTGCTGCACGCGGGCGACGAGGTCGGTACCAACACCGACACCATCGTGCTGGTCCGTGTCCCCAACGACGGCCGCTCGGCCACCGCGATCTCGATCCCGCGCGACTCCTACGTCGACATTCCCGGCCAGGGCAAAGGCAAGATCAACTCCGCCTACGGCGCCACCAAGGAGACCGAACGCGCGAAGCTGCTGGCCAAGGGCGGTTCCGAGGCCGACGCCGAACGGGATTCGACGAAGGCGGGCAGGCAGGCGCTGATCAAGTCGGTGGCCTCGCTCACCGGCATCACCGTCGATCACTACGCCGAGGTGAGCCTGCTCGGCTTCGTGCTGCTCACCGATACCGTCGGCGGCGTCGAGGTGTGCCTGAACAACGCGGTCGACGAATGGATGTCGGGCGCCGACTTCCCGGCCGGGAAGCAGCGCCTCGACGGTGGGCAGGCGTTGAGCTTCGTGCGCCAGCGCCACGGGCTGCAGCGCGGCGACATCGACCGGATCGTGCGTCAGCAGGTGTTCATGGCCCAGCTGGTCGGCCAGTTGCTCGATGCGAAGGTGCTGGCGAATCCGGGCAAGCTCGGCGAGATCAGCGAGGCGGTCGGCCGGACCGTCGTGCTCGACGAGGACTGGGATGTGCTGGCCTTCCTGCAGCAGCTCAAGGACTTGTCCGGCGGCAAGGTGGAATTCGAGACCATCCCGGTCGCCGATCTCAACAGCATGACCTCGGCGGGCGAATCGGTCGTGCGGGTCGAGCCGAAGGCGGTGCAGGACTATGTCGCCGGGCTCGTCGGAGAGAAGAAGGAGTCGGACGACAATCCGGAGGTCGACCCGTCGACGGTCTCGGTGAGCGTGTTCAACGCGGGCGGAACCGCCGGGCTGGCCGCCAAGGTGTCGACGGCGTTGACGGGCAAGGGTTTCCGCGAGGGTCTGGTGGGCAATTACACAGGTGGCAGCGTCAGTTCGAGCCGGGTGCTCGCTCTCGACGCCGAGAATCCGAAGGCTGTCGCGGTGGCCGAGGCACTCGGCGGTCTCACCGTGGTCGCGGATCCGTCACTGTCGGCGGATACCGTGAGCGTGGTGCTGGCGAGCGACTATTCTGGTCCGGGCTCGGCCGCGGCAGGCATGTTCGATTTCGACGGAACATCCTCGGCGACCGCGACGCCAGTACCGCCAGCCCCGCCGATCGATGCAGGCCAGAACGGACCGAAATGCGTGAACTGACCCATGGTTGAGCCGAACTCGACCCTCACCGACGCCCTCCTCGACCCGATTCTCGAACGCGACCCCGCCGGTCCGCGCGTCACCTGGTACGACGACGCCACCGGCGCCCGCATCGAACTGTCCGGCTTGACGCTGGCCAACTGGGCCGCCAAGACGGCCAACCTGATCCGTGACGAGTTCGCGCTCAGCCCCGGCGCGAGGGTCGCGGTGCTGCTGCCCGCGCACTGGCAGACCGCCGCGGTGCTGCTCGGCTGCTGGTGGGCAGGCACGGAAGTGGTGCTCACGCCCGATCCCGACGCCGACCTCGCGCTGGTCACCCCCGACCGGCTCGACGACGCCGACGGTGTCGGCGAGGTGGCGGTGCTGTCGCTGGACGCCATGGGCTCGCCCGTGCGCGACCTGCCGGTCGGCGTCACCGATTTCGCGAGCGCGGTGCGCGTGCACGGCGACCAGTTCCTGCCCGGCGGATTCCGGGCGGCGCTCGACGGGCTCTCGGTCGGCGAGGTGCTCGCCCAGGCGCGCAGATCTGCCGCGCTGCAGGATATCTCCGCAGGTGATCGGGTGTTGTCGAGCTCGCCGTGGGAGACCGTGCAGGAGCTGATCGACGGGTATATCGCGGTGTTGTTCGCCGGTGCCTCGCTGGTACAGGTCGTCAATCCCGATCCCGCCGCGGTCGAGCATCGGGCCGCCACCGAACGGGTGACGGTCCGGCGCTGACCCCGCCGGGTCTCCTACCCAGGTATAGGTCGATCTCCGACTGGAACACGTTCCGCGCCGCTCGAAAAGTCCGTACCGTGGAGGACACCTTTCGGCAGAGCGGCAGGGGTGGCGATGATTGCGCAGTACTGGTTGCGATGGTCAGCCGAGCACGGAGCGCCGCGGGCGATCCTGCGCTGGCAGGTCCGGCGGGGTGACCCGTTCGCCGTCCTGCTCAGCGGGCAGCGCGGTCTGCACGACCCCTACCCGCTGATCGACGAACTGCGCGAGCCCGGTGGTTTGCTCCGGACTCCGCTGTCCTATGCCGCCTTCGATCACCCGCAGGTGCGGGGCATCCTGCGCGACACCCGATTCGGTGTGCGGCAGGCGCTCGGCGGCGAGCTGCCAGGGCCGTGGCGCAAGCTCGCCGAGCGGGTGACGGTGCCGCCCAATCCGGTCGAGCCGCCGTCGATGCTGGTCCTCGATCCGCCCGAGCACACCAGGATGCGCAAGCCCGTGTCCTCGGCGTTCACCCCGCGCGCCATCGCCCGGCTGCGTGATCGGGTGGAGGTGGTCACCGCCGAACTGCTCGACGCGATGCCCGCGCACGGATCGGTCGACCTGATCACCGATTTCGCGGCCAGGGTGCCGATCGCGATCATCGCCGAGATGCTCGGCTTCCCCGCGTCCGACCGGGAACTGTTCCTGCGCTGGGGTGACCGGGTGACGCCGCTGCTCGACATCGGTACCTCGTGGCGGTCCTACCGTGGCGCGATGGCCGCGATCGAGTCGATGGACGAGTACCTGGCCGCCCACATCGCGAAGCTGCGCCGGGAACCCGGCGAGGACATCCTGTCGACCCTGGTGAGCTCGGGTGATCTCGATCTGCGCGAATTGCAGGCCGGTGCGAGCCTGCTGATGGGCGCCGGTTTCGAGACGACGGTCAACCTGATCGGCAATGCGATCGCGGCGCTGTCGGCGAACCCGGATCAGCTCGCGATCGCCCAGGCCGATCCCGACCGCTGGTCCGATGTGGTGGAGGAGACCCTGCGCTTCGATCCGCCGGTGCAGACCACGGCGCGCCAGGCGCTCGAGGATATCGAGATCGACGGTGTCACGATTCGCGAGGGCGCCACCGTCATCCTGTCGCTGGCTGGCGCCAACCGCGATCCCGCGGTCTTCCCCGACCCACACCGCTTCGACATCGACCGCCCGAACCTGCGCGAACACGTGGCCTTCAGCAGCGGCATCCACGCCTGCCTCGGCGCGAGCCTGGCCCGCATGGAAGCCGTCCACGCCCTGCGCGCCCTCTACACCCGCTACCCCGACCTGCGCCTGCGCGGAGAGCCGACCCGCCGAAACCTGTTCACCCTGCACGGTTTCGAGCACATGCCGGTCGACCTGGGCCCGGTCGCCCGGACGAAAGCACCCGACGGTCTGGCCGATGCCGCGCGCCTGTCCTGACTTGCCCGCCACGTCCCGACCTACTCCGTGCAGCGCCAGCCCGACCGATCCCGCTTCATCGAAGTCACCACGGCACCGCAACGAGTCTGGGTGTGCCCGGCCCGCCAAGTTCGTGCGCAACCAGGGTTCCGTCAAAGTCGTCATTCAGCAGGTCGAGATCAGTTCGAAGCGTCGGTTGAGGTCGTTTGTGTAGTGCCGTAAGGCCGCGGCGACGTTGGTATGACCCGCCAGCCGGGACAGGCTGATCGCGGTGTTGCGCAAGGCCGCCAGCACCTGCGGTGCCGACCCGATCCGGGCTCGGCATCGGTCTTCGTCGAAGGAGGCATCGCGGACGTCGTTCGGCTAGCCTCAGGGCGCTAGGAATCGCTCGCCGAGATATGGCGGTGTACGCGGTGGCCACTGTCCGGATCCTGGATTCGCATCCGCGTGCGGTCACCATTCGATGGAGCAGGAAGAGGAATCGCGAATGTCGTGGCGCGACAGTACACCCCAGCCGGTACAGGACGACGTGGACAACCTCCTCGATTCCGCCTTGACATTGGCGGAGGGGCATCTGCGGGAGCGGGGGGAGTTCTTCCCGTTCGGCCTGGTTGTCGATCTCGAGGGCGGCGTAAGAGTGGTGGATGTCGACGCGCCGGATGCCCGGCAGGCGAAGACGATGATCTTCGGCGCGCTGGCACAGATGCGGGGCGAGCTACGTGCGGCCGCCGTGGTTACCGACGTAGCGCTGCCGGAGACCGCGTCCAGTGGTATCGAGGTCCATCTCGAGCATGCCCACGGGATCGCGATCGGCGTGCTCGAACCCTACCGACTCGCCAGGGGGGAACTCGAGGCCGAAGCGTTGGAAGGCCACACCGCGGTCCGCGCGGTGTGGTGAGATTGCTGCCGCGTCAGCTCTGGTCGTGATCGAGGATTCGTTTCGCGAGCTGGCGAATGCGGGGCTTTCCTGAACTCAGGAATGGCTCGATCTGGTTGCGCGCGCCTTGCACTCGCATCTTCGCCAAAGCTTCCAGCGCATTGCCTTCGACGGATTCGTCGTCGATCAGGCTGAGGGCGACGGCGGTTGCATCGGGGTGACGTGATTTTCCGAGCCAGGTCACGATCATGCCGCGACTGCGGCCGAAGCCGCGGTCGGCGGCGATGGCTGCCAGGGCGTCAAAGTGTTCCTTTCCGGCCGGAATGTCGTACAGTGCGTTGCCTGCCGCCCATCGAGTCCGCTCGCTGAGTTGTTTGGCATGGTCGAATTGGGAAATCAGCGCCGGTACCGCCACCGACTTACGGCATTCCTTGGTGCCGAGTGCCCTGGTGATCATGAGCCGCGCCATTTCACGTCCACTGGTTTCTTCACCGGGCCAGCGGGTTTCGAGGTCGACAAGCCAAGCGGAGAGCACATCGATGATCTTTGTGTCGACCGGTTTGTCGGGAAGCTCGAATATGGTTCGGGCGTAGCCGCCCGCGCGTCGGTACTCGTCGAGCAGCGCGGTTCCTGCGCGGTCATCGGTAGGCGTCAACTTTGGAAATCCATCTTCACGTGTTTGATCTTGCCTTGGTTGACCAGGCTCTGCATCTCAGCGGTCAGCTTGGTGTTGTTGTCAGTGATGAGAACGAACTCGTATCCGTACTGATCGCAGTATGCTAGTTCATCCCTGATCTGGTCGGTCATGCCTTGGGTTTGCACATTCTTGACCTCGGTGAGCCGCCGCTGACCATGATCGAGATCATCTGGCGTTCGCCGTTTGCCCGAATCGCCGACGATCGACTCCTTCTTTTTCATCGGGTCGATTCCGGCGCGCACCTCGGCTTTCTCGCCTTCGAGCCTGTTCCGGCGGGTAGTTCCCGAACTGGCCGGCGGCGGTGGGGTTTTCAACTGCTTGTTCAACAACGGCTGAAACTGGGAGGTCATCACAAACCGGACCGTTCCCGACGCGGCGGTGAACGTACCCGTGCTCAGCGCTTCAGCTTGGGTAAGAGCCTTCATCGCAGTCTGGATGCGATCGCGGGTAACGTCGATTTCCGTCTCGGCGAGTTTTTTGGCGAGAGGTGTTACCGGCCGTCCGCCGATGAGCGCGCCGAGTACATCGGCGCCGAGGGCGCTGGCGAGCAGGGTGAGCTGCAACTCGGAGTATTCCTGCACATCCTTCAGTGTTGTCGCGTATCCGTCGACCGCGCCGGAAATATTGCGCATGGCGTCACTGAGTGTGTCGACCGCGCCTACCACCGAGTTGTGCGCGTCTTTGATGTCGGGAAGCTCATCGGTCTTCGAGCCGTCGAGAGTCTGCATCTTCTTTCGGATCTCGGTGTCGAGCGTGCCGTAGACCGATGCTGCGTTGAGCCAGCTTGTGGCGACCTGTGCCATCAGCGCGGCATTGCCGTCGAACCAGATCTCGGGTGACATGACGAGATCCCAGGCAGCTGGTTTGGCGCGGCTTCCACCCTTGGGTGACTTCAACGGGCGACAGATGAAGGTCTTGGATCCTGGGTCCGACGGGGGCAACTGTTTGCCGCTGTTGTAGTCTTCCGCGTTTTCGGACTGGTCATGGTTGATGCCGCTCTGCCGGACCAACAGCGCCATCTTCTCGAGTACCTCGGTCGCTCTGCCCGCCGTGACCGTAGCCTCGATACCGCTCGTGAAGTATCCGCGTCCCCAACTGACCCCGCATGGGTCGTTGCCCGCCATGTTCTCCGCACTCCGTAGCTCACGGTCCATGGTGCTGAGCGCCGTGCTCGCCGCACGACTGGCCACGCTGTACTGACCGGAGAGGTCGTAGAACAACTCCGGGTCGACATCGAGCTCGCTCACGCGCCGTCAGCTTCGCCACATCGCGACGTTGGCGGCAATGGCCTGGGTGTAGTTGGAGTGTGCGGCTTGTGCGGCGCGCCGCATCATTTCCACTCCTTCGCGAATCTCCTTCGCCGCCGCCATCAACCGGGTGTGCGCGGCTTCCTGGGAAGTTGCCGCCTCACCTTCCCAACCGGTCTGTAGCTTGCTGATCGCGGTGTCGAATGCCTCGATCTGGTCGTCGAAGAACCCCTCGAAGCCTTGCATCCGGGCGATGACGGAGTCGAGTTGCGCCAGGTTCACGCTATGAGACATCGGATAGATTCAGTTGCCAGGCAACGGCTTCGATGGCCGCCGCGTTCGCGCCCTCCTGACCGAGGTAGGCCTCGGCCGTGTCGTCCAGAGCAACCGTTGTGTCGCGGATGGCGTCCAGCAGTTCGGAGAGCCCCTCACGAACCTCGGCGAACCCCGCGGCGAACTGTTCGCCCTGTCTGCCCGTCCACGTATCGGTCAGTGACGTGACATCTGAATCGAGGGCTTTGAACCCCGACACCATCCCATCGAGCAAGGTCCGTACTGCGGTTGCGGCTGCGGTGAGTTCCGCCGGTGTTGCCTGCAATGGTGGTGTTTCATCGGCCATCTTGCCCCCTACGATCTTGGAACATGATAGCGGCTGAGGTTGAACAGTACTGCGGCCCAAGGGAGTTCACTGCGGGCTGTTACCCCTTGCTGCAGCTCGGGGACCAAAGCCAGGCACGACCGATGGGACCCGCCCTCCCCCCGACGAAAGTCGATCAGTCGCTTCGGCGCAGGCGGTCAGGCTGACGGTGTCTCGTCGACCAACCAGTTCGCCCTGGTGTCGACAGCGGTCACTCCAGCCTGGTCGAAGTCCAGTTTTGCCATGTCGACCACGGACCAGACCGGAGTGTCATAGAACCGGACGAAGTAGCGGCGATCGCCGAGACCGGCGATGTCGACCACTTGGTGTACTCGATCGCCGCGAGTCGGGTAGCTGAGATCGGCTACGCCCCCGCGCGCCAGCGGTAGCGGGTTTTGGGCCGACCCGCGCGGCCGTAATCGGCTCGGCGCTCGGCCAAGCCGTCGTCGGCGAGTTTCTCCAGGTAGCGCCAGGCGGTGATGCGGGAGACGCCGACGGCGGCCGCCGCGTCGGTCGCGGTGATGCCCGCTTCGGCCGAGCGCACCGCGCGGGACACCTCCTCGAGAGTGTGCTGCACAACGCCTTTCGGTGCGCCGGCCCGCTGATCGGCGGTACGTAGCGCGCCGAGGGCGCGGTCGATGTCGTACTGCGACAGGGCCGCCTCGCCCGCGGGCAGCGCGGTGTCGAAATCGCGGTAGCGCTCCAGCTTTTCGCGGAACGCGGCGAAGGTGAAGGGCTTGAGCAGGTAGAGCACCACGCCGTGGGCGACGGCGCTGCGCACCATGTTCAGCTCGCGGGCCGAGGTGATCGCGATGACGTCGGGACGCGGTTCGAGACTGTTGAGCGCGGCGGCCACCTCGAGTCCGCTGATGTCGGGCAGGCCGATATCCATCAGCACCAGGTGGAACGGCCTGCCGTCGGCGATCGCCTCGGCGGCCAGGCCGAGCGCGTCGCGACCGGTGTGCGCGACACCGCCGGTGACGAATCCGTCGAGCCGCTCGAGATAGGCCCGATGTGCCTGGGCGATCAGCGGTTCGTCCTCGACGATCAGGACGCGGATCATTGTTTCTCCCTCAGCGGAATGCGAACGATGACCGCGCTGTGTGGTGCGGCCGTGGTGGTGATGGCGCCGCCGTGCCGATCGACGAGGCGGTGCACGAGTGCCAAGCCGAGTCCGGCGTGGTCGGATTTGGTGGTGTAGCCGCGTTCGGCGGCGCGCACGAACATTTGTGCCGACATGCCGGGTCCGCTGTCGGCGACCCGCACCAGCAGTTCGCCGTCACGGTGGCAGACCGACACCTCCACCCGCTTGTCGACGGTGCCGGCGGCGGCGTCGATCGCGTTGTCGACGAGATTGCCGACCAGGGTGACGGCCTCGTGCGCCGAGAGGGGATCGGTGGAGTCCAGCGCGGTGTCCTCGCTGATGGCCAGGCTCACCCCGCGCTCGGCCGCCTGATCGACCTTGCCAAGCAGCAGCGCGGCCAGCGCCGCGTCACCGACCGCGGCCAGCAGCCGGTCGATGAGGACCTGCGAGAGCTGCAACTCCGCGGTGGCGAAGGCGACGGCCTCCTCCGGACGGCCCAGCTCGACCATCGTGACAACGGTGTGCAGCCGGTTCGCCGCCTCGTGCGCCTGCGCCCGCAGCGACTCGGCGAAACCGCGGACCGAGTCGAGTTCGCCGAGGACCGCGCGCAGTTCGGTCTGGTCGCGGATGGTGAGCACGGTGCCGATCGGGCGGCCCTCCCAGCTGACCACGTCCTGGTTGACCAGCAGCACCCGATCGGTGGTCACGTGCGTCTCGTCGCGCACGACGCCCCAGCGCATCTGCCGCAGCGAGGTCGGCAGGTCGCTGCGATGCACCGGCCCGTCGGGCAGGTCGAGCAGTGTGCGCGCCTGATCGTTGACCACCTCGGCAGGCCCGGGACCCGACCCGAACACCACCAGGCCCTCGTGCACGGAGTGCAGCACCGCGTCGTGGTGTTCGTAGAGCGCGCGCAGTTCGTCGGGCGCAAGGCCGTGGGTCTGGCGGCGCAGCCTGCGGCTGATCAGGAACGACGACAGCGCGGCCAGCGCCAGACCCGCCGCGGAGACACTCAGGATCACCGGCACCTGCGACGCGACCTGGGTGCCGATCCTGGCGCGGGTGACCCCCGCCGAGACCAGCGCGACCACGCGGCCGCTGTCATAGACCGGGGTGACCGCGCGGATCGAGGGTCCGAGCGTGCCGGTGAAGGTCTCGGTGAACGTCTGCCCGGCCAGCGCGGCGTCGATGCTGCCGGAGAACGGCTTGCCGATCATCGCGGGATTGGTGTGGGTGTAGCGCGTGCGGTCCGGGGCCATCACGACGATGAAGTCCATGCCGGTGTCGGCGCGGATCCGCTCGGTGGTCGGTTGCAGCAGCCCGCTGGGGTAGGGGGAGTTCACCGCGGCCAGCGTCGACGGCGCCCGTGCCACGGAGACAGCCACGTCGCGGACCTGCAGTTCGGTGGCCACATCGTGGTCGTGACGGGCGTCGAAGACGGCCAGGATGGCCCCGGTGCCGATCATCAGCGCCAGCACAACCAGCTGCCAGACGAAGGCCTGCCCGGCGAGCGACAGCCGCACTCGTCGCATCCCTGACCCTCCGACCTCATCTTGAACGTTATGCACCAAATGTGATGGGTATCACAGCGGTTGCGCATGCTTGGACGCCATGAGCACAACCACCGCATCATCGCGGAAACGCGACCATACCCACTGGCTGTACATCGCGGTGATCTTCGCGGTCTTTGCGGGCATCCTGGTCGGCCGGCTCGCGCCGGAATTCGGTCAGTCGCTGGCGCCGCTCGGCACCCTGTTCGTGAACCTGATCAAGATGATGATCGCACCCGTCATCTTCTGCACGATCGTGCTCGGCATCGGATCGGTGCGCGCGGCAGCCACCGTCGGCAAGGTCGGCGGCCTGGCCATCGCCTACTTCCTGGCGATGTCGACCGTCGCGCTCGGTATCGGTCTCGTCGTCGGCAACCTGATCGAACCGGGGACCGGACTCGGCGCGGGCAGTGTGGGGGCGGGCACCAAGTACGCCGAGCAGGCGCACGGCGCCGGCGGCACCTGGGACTTCATCCAGAACATCGTGCCGACCACCCTGGTGTCCTCGCTGACCGCGGGCAGTGTGCTGCAGGCGCTGTTCGTCGCGCTGCTGGTCGGGTTCGCGGTGCAGGCGATGGGCGAGGCGGGCACGCCGATCCTGCGGGCCGTCGCGCTCGGCCAGAAACTGGTGTTCCGAATCCTGTCGATGATCCTGTGGCTGGCCCCGATCGGCGCGTTCGGCGCGATCGCCAATGTGGTCGGCCGGACCGGCTGGTCGGCGGTGGTTCAGCTGGCGACGCTGATGATCGCGTTCTACCTGACCTGCCTGGTCTTCGTCTTCGGCGTGCTCGGCGTCGTGCTGCGGGTGGTCTCGGGGGTGTCGATCCTGAAACTGTGCCGGTACCTGGCGCGTGAATACCTGCTGATCGTGGCGACCTCGTCCTCGGAATCGGCACTGCCGCGCCTGGTCGCGAAGATGGAGCACGCCGGTGTCGAGCGCACGACCGTGGGTGTCGTTGTGCCGACCGGGTATTCGTTCAACCTCGACGGGACCGCGATCTATCTGACGATGGCGTCGATCTTCATCGCCGACGCGATGGGTAAGCCGCTGAGCCTGGGCGAGCAGATCGGGCTGCTGCTGTTCATGATCATCGCGTCCAAGGGCGCGGCGGGCGTCACCGGCGCCGGCCTGGCCACGCTCGCCGGCGGCCTGCAGAGCCACCGTCCCGAACTGCTCGACGGTGTCGGCCTGATCGTCGGCATCGACCGTTTCATGTCCGAAGCCCGTGCGCTGACCAACTTCTCGGGCAATGCGGTGGCGACCCTGCTCATCGGCACCTGGACCAAGACTGTCGATGCCGACCGCACCCGCCGCGTCCTCGATCGGGAACTGCCCTTCGACGAGGAGACGATGGTCGACGACCACCCGGTCGACGCCCCGGCGCTCGAGCCGAAACCCGTTCCGGTGCAGTGACTACGCGAAAGGCCCCGCAGCGTCTGCGGGGCCTTTCGGGGTGTGTGGGATCAGGCGCGCGCCCACTTCTCCGGGTTCAGGTGGTACTGCACCAGGGCGGTGGCGTGGCCGTGGCCCATGCCGTGCTCGGTCTTGAGCCAGGTGACCAGGGCGGCGTGCTTGGTCTGTTCGGTCGCGCCGAGGAGGGCGAGCCACTCGTCCACGGTGCGGCCGTACTTGGCCTCGATGGTGGGGAAATAGGACGCGGGGCCGTGCGGTGCGTTCGCCATGGTGGTTTCTCCTCGGTGGATGCTCGTTATGGGTGATGACGATGGGGCCGCGCGGAATTCATCGCCGGGGTGAGCGGAGTCACACCGCGACCGCGACGCGCTGTTCGGAGGCGGTGGTGGTGCGGCGTTCGCGGATCAGCAGGGCGCCGGTGAGGGCGACGAGTGCCGCGGTGAAGCCGTGGACGCCGAACGCGGTGGCGGTGGAGCCGTTCCAGCTCAGCACCGTGATCATGTCGCCGACCGGAATCAGCGCGAACGCCAGCATCGTGATGCCGAGCGCGAAGCGTTGCCGGGTGGCCAGCAGCGCGAGAATCACGATGCCGGTGGCCACATCGCGCACACCTTTCACGTTCAGGAAGCCCACCGCGTCGCCCGCGGGCCAGGCAGGCAGGCCGAAGCCCGCTGCCGTGGCTTCGGGGACGATCAGGTAGCTGAGGCCGACGTAGATGATGAACGCCCCGCCGGCCAGGGAGAGGGCGGTGGCGATGCGCGAGATGGTCATGGTGTTCTCCTGGATCTGTTTTGTGTTGCTCTGAAATCTAGCGGCGCTAGATGTTGTGGAGAACGATAGCGTGGCATCGCTATCTTGTCTAGCGTTGCTAGAATTGCGAGCATGAGCACCCAACCGCGCAAGGAACGTGAACGCGCCCAACGACATCAGCAGATCATCGATACCGCCAGGGAGCTGGCCGAAGCGGAGGGCTGGGACGCCGTCACCATCCGCAAGCTGGCCGAACGCATCGAGTACAGCCAGCCGGTGCTCTACAGCCACTTCGCGAACAAGGCGGCCATCCTCGGCGCCGTCGCCCTGCAAGGCTGCGTCGAGTTGGCCGAGGACGTGCGTCGCGCGCGCGAGGCCGCAACGACCCGGACCGAGATGTTCGACAAGGTCGCCCGCGCCTACCTCGACTTCGCCACCGCCAACCCGGCCCGCTACGACGCGATCTTCGTGCTCACCACCGACCTCACCTTCGGCCTCGACGCTCCCCAGCCGCTGCGCGATGCCTTCGCCGGCCTCGAGGCGATGTTCAGGTCGGGCGCCGAGGGTGACGAACTCGGCGCGCGCACCGAGGTGGCCTGGGCCTCCCTGCACGGCATCGCGACGCTGGAACGCAGTGACAGGTTGCGCCCGGAACTGCGGGAACGGCGGATCGCCCTGCTTGTCGAGAGCTGGGCGGCATTCGCCTGACCGCATCCGCCCGTGGTCGCGGGCCGCGGGCCTCGGCCTGCCCATCGCGGTGACCGAAGACTCGTCGGCGGAGGTCACCGCTCCGCGTAGGTTGGAGACAACGACGCAGGTCGCCCGCGGCGGCCGAGGGCGAAGGGACGGCAGATGGTGGAAGTCGTAGTAGTCGGGTCGGGACCGAACGGCCTGGCCGCGGCGGTGATCGCGGCGCGGGCCGGATTGTCGGTGCGGGTGCTCGAGGCCCAGGAACAGCCGGGCGGTGGGTCACGGACCGCGGAACTGACCCTGCCGGGATTCCACCACGACGTGTGCGCCGGCGCGCATCCGATGGCGCTGGCGTCGCCGTTCTTTCGCGCGTTCGACCTCCCGGCGCACGGCGTCGACCTGCTCACCCCGACCATCTCGTACGCGCATCCCCTCGACGGCGGCATCGCCGGATTGGCCTGGCGCAATCTCGAATCCACCGTCGCCGACCTCGGTCGTGACGGCCCGGCCTGGCGCGAGCTGTTCGGTCCGCTGGTCCAGCGCTGGCCCGATGTCGTCGACCTCGCCATGTCGGATCTCCGGCACCCACCGACCCGGATACCCACCGCCGTCCGCTTCGGCCTGCGCCTGCTCGAACAGGGATCACCCCTGTGGAACAACCGCTTTCACGACGAGGTCGCACCCGCACTGCTCACCGGTGTCGCCACCCATGCCATTACTCAGCCGCGCGCGCTGCCCGCGGTCGGCGCCGCCCTGCTGCTCGGCACTCTGGCCCACGCGGGCGGCTGGGTGATTCCGCGCGGTGGCAGCCAGGCGATCCCGAACGCCATGATCGCCGAGCTGGAACGGCTCGGCGGCGAGATCGTCACCGGACATCGCGTCGACGACTTCGCCGAGCTGGCGACCGCGCGTGCGGTCCTGTTCGACACCTCGCCCGCCGAACTCCTGCGCGTCGCCGGTGACCGCCTGCCCACGCGATACCGCAACAGCCTCGGCCGATTCCGCTACGGCGGCGCGGCCTGCAAGGTCGACTTCGCACTGTCGGGCCCGGTGCCGTGGACCGCCGAGGGCTGCGACCTGGCGGGCACCCTGCACCTGATCGGCACCCGCGCGGAGGCGATGCGCGCCGAACGTCGCGTCGCCGCAGGCGAATTCGCCGAGCGACCGTATGTCCTCGCGATCCAGCCCGGGGTCGTCGACACCACCAGGGCGCCGGCGGGCAAGCACACCTTCTACACCTACGCCCACGTGCCCAACGGCTCCGACCGCGACATCAGCGAGGCGGTGATCGCCCAGGTCGAGCGCTTCGCCCCCGGCTTCCGCGACCTGATTCTCGCCCAACACGTGACACCGGCGGCCTTCATGCCCGCCCACAACGCCAACTACGTCGGCGGCGATATCTCCGCGGGCGCGATGACCCTGCGCCAGACCGCCTTCCGCCCACTGGCCCGCTGGAACCCGTATTCGACCCCGATCCCCGGCACCTACCTGTGCTCGTCCTCGACCCCACCCGGCCCCGGCGTCCACGGCATGCCCGGCCTGCACGCCACCCGGCACATGCTGCGCACCCGCTTCGGCATCGTCACCGAGCCGCTGGATCTCCTGCGCGGCGCCGCACCCGCCTACCACTGACTCTCCGGTGTCGCGCGCGCCGCTTCGGGCTTGACGACGTCCGGTTCCAGGTAGACGGTGCAGACGTTCGGGGCGGCGGCGCGGACGCGGGTGTCGGCGGCGTCGATGGCCTCGCCGACCTGGCTGATATCGAGCTCGGGCCGCATCGCGATCTTCGCGTTGACCAGCAGATCCTCCGGACCGAGGTACTGGGTCTGGATCCGGATGACTCCCACGATGCGCGGGTCGGCCAGCAGGGCGGCGCGAATCGCGATGTCCTCCTTGGCCGTCGCGCCCTCGCCGATGAGCAGGCTCTTGGTCTCGACGATCAGCACGATCGCGTTCACCCCGAGCAGCAGACCGATGAGCAACGTGCCGACGCCGTCCCACACGCCGTTGCCGGTGAGCACCGACAGGCTCACGCCACCGAGGGCGAACAGCAGGCCGACCAGCGCGCCCATGTCCTCGAGCAGCACCACCGGCAGCTCGGGATTACGGGTGTTGCGGATGAAATGCCACCAGGAGTGCTTGCCCTTCATCGGCGCCGACTGCTTGCGGGCGGTGCGGAAGCTACCGCCCTCGAGCGCCATCGACACCAGCAGGATCACGATCGCGACAGCGGGGGACTCGATCTCGTGGGGGAACCGGATCTTGTGGATCGCCTCGTTCACCGCGAACAGGCAGCCCATGGTGAACAGCACCAGCGCCACGACGAACGAATAGAAGTACCGGTTGCGCGAGTACCCGAACGGATGCAGCGTGTCGGGGTCCTGCTCGGCCCGGTTGCGCCCGACCAGCAGCAGCGCCTCGTTGCCGGTGTCGGCCACCGAGTGCACGGCCTCGGCCAGCATCGACGACGAGCCGGTGATGAAGGCGCCGATGAACTTCGCGATCATGATGCCCGCGTTCGCGGCGAGCGCAGCGAGGATCGCGACCTTGCTGTCTCCACCTTCGGCGGCCATGGGACCGAACGGTACCCGCCGCCGCGGCCCCGGCCGTCCCGATCGCCGACCGTGTCGGCCCAGCGACGCCGATCGCCGCCGCCCCGGAGGGACGACGGCGATCAATCAGAGCCTATGGATCAGACGGACTGGGTCCGGTACAGATCGGGCTCGAGGTAGATCAGCCGGGCGGTGGGCACCGCGGCACGCACCCGCACCTCGGCCGCGTCGATCGCCTCGGCGATCTCGGCGATGTCGAGGTTCGGCGCGATCGCCACCTTGGCGGCGACCAGCATCTCCTCCGGGCCGAGGTACTCGGTCTTGAGGTGGATCACCGAGGTGATCTTGGCGCCGTCGACCAGGTTCTCGCGGACCGCGCGATCCTGTTCCGGTGTGGCGCCCTCACCGATCAGCAGGCTCTTCATCTCCACGATCAGCACGATCGCGATGACGCCGAGCAGGATACCGATGGCCAGGGTGCCGATGCCGTCGAAGATCGGGTCGCCGGTGATCATGGTCAGCCCGACCGCGCCGAACGCGAGCACAAGACCGATGAGCGCGCCGGTGTCCTCGAGCAGCACCACCGGCAGCTCGGGGCTGCGCGAGTTGCGGATGAACCGCCACCAGCTGGCATTGCCCTTGAGCGGCCTGGATTCACGCACCGCGGTGATGAAGCTGAAGGTCTCCAGGCCGATCGCGATGCCGAGGATGACGATCGCGACGATCGGCTGACTCAGCTCCTCGGGATGCTGGATCTTGTGGATACCCTCGTAGATCGCGTACACCGAGCCGAGGGTGAACAACACCAGGGCGACGACGAACGAGTAGAAGTAGCGATTGCGGCCGTATCCGAACTGGTGCAGCTCGTCGGCGTCCTTGGCCGCGGCGCGCTGTCCGTACAGCAGCAGGCCCTGATTCGAGGTGTCGGCGACCGAGTGCACTGCCTCGGCCAGCATCGATGCCGATCCCGTGATCGCCGCGCCGATGAACTTCGCCACCGCGATACCCGCATTGGCCGTCAACGCGGCGAGGATCGCCTTCTTGCCACCACCAGCCGACATCTGCCCGCCCTTCTGCTTCGCTGTACACGCTCGTGCCCGCAACAGCCTAAGCGGACACGCGCGAAAATTGCGCTTCGGCGTCAGTTCCCGGTGCCGACGCAGGCGCTGAACAGCTGCGCGGGCCCGCCGATCGCGCGTGCCTTGATGTCGGTGTCGACCGCGGAGATCCACGCCGCGCTGCCGCAGGCGACGGTGAGCGCGCGCCCGTTCTGGGACAGCTCGACGGTGCCCTCGGTGCACAGCACGATGCCGGGCCCGGCATCGGCGAGCGCGACCGGCTCGGCGTCGGCGGACAGGTCGAACCGGCACAGCGCGAACTCCGGTGCGGGCGTGCGGTATCGCACGCTGCCGTCCGCGTCGACCGCGGGCTCGATCACCGGGAGCTCGATCGGCTCGAAGTCGAGCACCCGCAACAGTTCCGGCACGTCGACGTGCTTCGGGGTCAGACCGCCACGCAACACGTTGTCGGAGTTGGCCATGATCTCCACGCCGACCCCACGCAGGTAGGCGTGCAGGTTGCCCGCGTCGAGGTACAGGGCCTGGCCGGGTTCCAGCGTCAGCCGGTTCAGCAGCAGCGCGGCGAGCACCCCCGCGTCACCGGGGTAGACCTCGGCCAATTCCAGCGCGGTGCGCACCTCGGCGGTGAACTCGCGCGCGCCCTTGCCGGACAGGTACCGCACACAGCCTTCGAGCACCGAGGGCAGCAGGGTCGACAGCGCGGCGGGCGGCAGCGTGATCCAGGTGGTGAACAGCGTCCGCAGCCCGGCCGAATCGGGCTGGGCGGCAAGCAGTTCGGCGTAGATATTGAGGCCGGGCACGTCGAGCGCGCGCAGCAGATCGACGGTGCGGTGTGGGTCGCGGAAACCGGCCAGTGCCTCGAATCGGTCCAGCGCCACAACGAGTTCCGGCTTGTGGCTGTCGTCGCGGTAGTTGCGCATGGGCGAGTCCAGCGGCACCCCGGTGCGGTTCTCCCGCTCGAAGCCCGCCCGCGCCTGCGCCGAGCTGGGGTGCGCCTGCAGCGACAGCGGTTCCTCGGCGGCGAGGATCTTGAGCAGGAAGGGCAGCCGGGCACCGAAGGTGTCGGCCACCGCGCCCAGCTCGCGCGCCGGGTCGGCGGCGACCACCTCGAGCAGGGAGCGGGTGCCATCGGCGAGCTTCACCCGCGCGGGGTCGGCGGGATGCGCGCCGAACCAGAGCTCGGCCTCGGGATGGGCCGACGGCACCGGCCGACCGCACAGCTGAGCGAGCGCGGTGCGCGAGCCCCATGCGTAGGAACGCAGCGCACCAACGAGTTCGTGCACTAGTAGTGTCCCCCGTCGTGGTAGCGATCCGAGGGCGCGGTCGTACCGCGCGCACCCGTCAGTCGTAGATAAGCGGCGGCCATGTCCAAGCGCAGCGCGAGCACCGCCAGTTGCTCGATCTCGCTGCCGTGCCCGCCCCCTGCGGCGGACGTGGCAGCGGCGCTGTCGATGGTCGGCGCTGCGCCCGGCTCGGCGAGCTGGTCCTGCAGCACGTCGACGTCGGCGTGCACCAGATCGGCGTCGACGAGTCCGCTGCCGACGCCGTGGAACACCGCCAGCTTGCGCCGGACGGCGGCCTGATCGGGATGCACGCTCAGCGCGAGCACCCGCACCCGGTCGACCGGGGCCGGTCCGTCGAGTTCCTCGTCGTGGAACAGCGGATCGAATCCCGGTGCGGAACCGCCCGCGACCTCGGTCAGCTGTCCGACGGCGGCGATGGTGTCGGCCAGGTCGGCGGCCGCGGCCAGCCTGCCCGCCGACTGCAACAGCACCTCGGCGCCGTGCCCGGCCAGTTCGACTGCGGCCGGTGAGTCACCCGCGAGGACCACACCGACGCCGAGCATGCGCGCGGCGAGCGTCTTGGCCGGATTGTGGAAGACCTCGTTGTGCGGGCCGTCGCGCAGCGCCTCGGCGTCGAGCATGTCGGCCAGCGCCGTCAGATCGGGCGTGACGGGCACGCTGCGCTGGGCGTCGATGCCGCGCAGCACCGCGATGCCGACGGCCAGGAATCGCAGCAGCCGGTTGTGGTCGAGGACGGGCACCCGCGGTTCGAGGACGATCGCGCGGCCTGCCGCGACCGCGCGCAGCGGACCCTCGTTCGGCGCCGCGATCACCACTTCGGCGCTGCGGCGCAGCGCCCGGTCGACGGCGTCGATCAGCCGCGGATCGCCCGCGTCGTCGCCGGCGACCAGCACCACGTCCAGCGGACCGACCCACGGCGGCAGCGAGGTGACGGGCACGATCGGCAGCCCGGCCCGGTCACCGAGGGTGGCGACGAGCAGCCCGGCGGCGCGGGCCGCCCGGCCCGAACCGGAGACGAGGACCAGACTGCGCGGACGCAACTCGGACAGGCGTTCGATGAGCGAGGTTTCGGCGACCGCCGCGGCCGTCGCCCGCACCTGAGCGCCGCCCGAAGCCGCCGAACGTAGGGCGCCGCCGGTGTCGGCCGCCTCCAGCGACGCGGCATCGTCGAGGTCGAATACCGGTGTTCCAGCGATCATCGCCGATCCCACCTCCCCTCATCGCGCTGTGTCGTCTGCCGGCGAGCCGTCGGCGAATACAAGGTCTGTGATTCCACTATTCCAGTCAGGCGCGGACGATGCCCAGGATCTCGGTCACGAGTTCGTCGACTTCAGCCTGCGATCCGGCTTCGACGTTGAGACGAAGCAGCGGTTCGGTATTCGAGGCGCGCAGATTGAACCAGGCGTTGGCGCCGAGATCGACGGTCACGCCGTCGAGACGGTCCACCGAGACGGTCCGGTCGGCGAACGCGGCGAGCACCGCCGCGGTGCGCTCGGCGGCGTCGGCGACGGTCGAGTTGATCTCGCCGGAGGCAGCGTAGACGTCGTAGGCGGCCATCAGCTCCGAGACCGGACGCGGGCCCTCCCCGAGCGCGGCCAGCACGTGCAGCGCGGCCAGCATGCCCGAATCGGCGCCCCAGAAATCGCGGAAGTAGTAGTGCGCCGAGTGCTCGCCGCCGAAGACAGCGCCCGACGACGCCATCTCCTGCTTGATGAACGAGTGCCCCACCCGGGTACGCACGGGCTTGCCGCCGAGCTCCTCGACCAGCTCGGGCACCGCGCGCGAGGTGATCAGGTTGTGGATGACGGTCGCGCCCGGCTCCTTGGCGAGCTCGCGCTGGGCGACCAGCGCCGTGATCGCCGACGGGGAGACCGGCTCGCCGCGCTCGTCGACGACGAAGCAGCGATCGGCGTCGCCGTCGAAGGCGAGGCCGATGTCGGCGCCGCTGCGGCGCACCAGCGCCTGCAGGTCGACCAGGTTCTTCGGGTCGAGCGGGTTGGCCTCGTGATTGGGGAACGAGCCGTCGAGTTCGAAGTAGAGCGGCACGATCGTGATCTGGCCGAGCGTGCCGAGCACGGCGGGGACGGTGTGGCCGCCCATGCCGTTGCCCGCGTCGACCGCGATGGTCAGCGGGCGGATGTCGTCGAGGTTCACCAGATCGCGCAGGAAGCTCGCGTAGTCGGCGAGCAGATCGGTGGTCGTCGCGGTGCCCGCGGCGCCGTCGTAGGCGGGCACGCCGTCGACGACCTCGGCCGCGATGGTGGCCAGCCCGGTGTCCTGGCCGACCGGCAGCGCGTTCGCGCGGCACAGCTTGATGCCGTTGTAGCGGGCCGGATTGTGGCTGGCGGTGAACATGGCGCCGGGACAGCCGAGCTTGCCGGAGGCGAAGTAGAGCTGATCGGTGGAGGCGAGCCCGATGTGCACCACATCGAGGCCCTGGGCCCGCACGCCGTCGGCGAAGGCGGCGGCCAGTTCGGGGGAGGACTCACGCATGTCGTGGCCGATCACGACCCGGGTGGCGCCCTCGTCGCGCATCAGCCGGGCGAACGAGGCGCCCACATCCATGACGAACCCCGCATCGATCTGTTCGCCCACCACCCCGCGGACGTCATAAGCCTTGATCACGGCGTTCACGAGTTCGCCGGAGCGCGCGACAGTCGTCATGGTTAGTACCCTAGCGGCCGCACGCGGGAATCCGGGTCCGCGGGTCTGGCCTGAGGATTTATGGATCCGGGAGGACTCGGAGGTGGCCGCGGCGGCCGGTGCGGGTGGTGCGCGGCGCGGTGGGCGAGTTGTCGCGGTAGCCGGGCTGGTCGGCGTCGGCGGGGCGGCGGCGCAGGCCCGCTTCGCGCACGGCTTCGGCCAGTGCGGTCAGGTCGTCGTCGTCGGGGGTGCTCGAGGAGAATCCGCCTTCGTGGCGCACCAGTTCCCAGCCCTTGGGGGCGGTGATGCGGCAGGCGTGGGTTTCGCACAGATCCCAGGAATGCGGTTCGGCGACGGTGGCCAGCGGTCCGACGACGGCGGTCGAGTCGGAGTACACATACGTCAGCGTCGCTACAGCCGGGTTCTTGCAGCCGGGTCGGCAGCAACGACGCATGGGGATCACGACGTCGAGATTAGCCCTCCGGCCCGTAAAAGTGGATACGGACACGCGGTGATACGCGCCCGTTATCGGCCGCCGCGCTACTCGGGTTCGGGATCGATCAGGTCCGGATCGACGCCGAGATAGGTCGCGATCTGCTGGACGAGGACCTCGCGCAGCAGCTCGACGAGATCGTCGGGATCGGCGGCGCGCAGTTCCAGCGGCTTGCGGAACAGCACCACCCTGGCGCGGGTCGCCGCGCCGTGCCGGTCGACGCCCGCGGGGATCAACCGCGACAGCGGCACCGGCCCGTCGGCGACCACCTCGTCCGGCCAGGTGACCGAATCAGGGTGCAGCGGACGGATTTTCGGTACATCGTCGACGGCGATGTCGAGCTTGGTGAGCCGATCGTGCCAGCGGGTGTCCAACGGGGCGAACGCCTCGAGCACGAGCCGGTCGAACTTCTGTCCTCTGGTGCGCCACGCGGGAACGGTGGGCGGGAGCATGGGTCCGCGAACGCCACGACCGCGGCGGGTCACCGACCGTGCGGTGGGGGCCGGGGAATGACGCCGGGAACGTGCCATGGGAACTCGTCCACCTTTCTCGCGTGCACCTGTCGTGCCCGTCGAGCCGGAGGACGGCGCGACTACTGGGCGTTCGCCCGAAGCACCGACGTACTGCGCCTGCGTGCTCCGGGCTGGAGCCTCAGAGTCTACTTTCGAACATTCTCTTAACCGATTCCGCGCTTCAGCCTGCGACGCTCTCGTTCCGAGAGTCCGCCCCAGATGCCGAAACGCTCGTCGTGCGCCAGCGCGTACTCCAGGCACTGATCGCGCACCTCGCAGCCCAAGCAGATGCGCTTGGCCTCACGGGTCGAGCCGCCCTTCTCGGGGAAGAACGCCTCGGGGTCTGTCTGCGCGCAGAGAGCGCGTTCCTGCCACTGCTCTTCGATGGACTCGAACATCTCGTCGAAGCCCGTCACGACCAGACTCAGCCGGGGAGCCGCGACTTCGCTTGCCACGTCCGGTTCCGGCCAGCTCTCCTCGGCGCAGACAGCGTGAGCTGCGCCTGCTGTGGAATCGGTCGGCGAGACCATGTTTTCGGTCATCGTTCCGCCTCCTCACTATGTGTTAGCGCAGAATGATTCTTTCCGTCGGACCAACACACACCCCGACGGCCCAACACCGCGACGTAGTCCCGCGGGCTTCCCCGAACCTGTCTTCCGGCGAGCCAACACCCTCTCGCAAACGCCCCCGCGCTATGTCTTCTCGCGGTGACCGGAATGACATGTCTGTGATTAGACACGCCGCACTCGCCGGTGGTCAACCCGCCGTCACCCTTCCGTTACACTCCGCACCCGCCTTTCGTGTTGATCTTGTTATGTGCTGTGGCAAATGACCAGCAACTTTGCTGGAATTCGTCACGAAATAACCCGGCAACCGGCACCGCCTAGGCTGTGACCCTGTGACTGCACAACACGCGGTGCGCGAGCCCAAGATCGCCGTTCTGGTCGGCGGCGTCGGCGGTGCACGGTTCCTCCAGGGCGTCAGGCAACTCCTGCCCGACGCCGACATCTCGGCCATCGTCAATGTCGGTGACGACGTCTGGATGCATGGGCTTCGTATCTGCCCCGACCTCGACACCTGCATGTACACCCTCGGTGGCGGCATCGACCCCGAGCGCGGCTGGGGCCACGCGAACGAGACCTGGCACGCGAAAGAGGAGCTGGCGAAATACAACGCCCAGCCCGATTGGTTCGGCCTCGGCGACCGCGATATCGCCACCCACCTCATCCGCACCGAGATGCTGCGCGCCGGATATCCGCTCTCCGCGGTCACCGAAGCGTTGTGCAATCGGTGGCAGCCGGGCGTGCGTTTGCTCCCGGCAACCGACGATCGCTGTGAAACCCACGTCGTCGTCAGCGATCCCGACAACGCCGGCGAACGTCGCGCGATCCACTTCCAGGAATGGTGGGTGCGGTACCGCGCGGCGCTCCCGACCCACGGATTTGCCTCGATCGGCGCCGAACAAGCCTCCCCGGCCCCAGATGTGACCGAAATCATAGCCGCCGCCGACGCCGTGTTGCTGGCCCCGTCGAACCCCGTCGTGAGCATCGGCGCGATCCTCGCCGTCCCCGGAATCAGGGGCGCGTTACGCACCACCGAGGCCAAGGTGATCGGCCTCTCGCCGGTGATCGACGGAAAGCCGTTGCGCGGCATGGCCGATGAGTGCCTGTCCGTGATCGGCGTCGAGTCGACGGCCGAGGCGATCGGTCGGCACTACGGCGCCCGCTCGGCCACCGGCATCCTCGACGGCTGGCTGGTGCACTCCACCGACACCGCCGAGGTGCCCGGTGTGGAGGTGCGCAGCGTGCCGCTGCTCATGACCGACCCCGAAGCCACGGCCGAAATGGCCCGTGCCGCACTCGAATTGGCAGGGGTGAAGGCGTGAGCGTGTTGCCCGACCACGCGGCCGACGAGCTGCGGATCCTCCCGGTCACCGGGCTGCCGGAGTTCCGGCCCGGCGACGACGTCGCCGAACACCTTGCCGCGCAGGCGCCGTGGCTCGCCGACGGTGACGTCGTCGTGGTGACCAGCAAGATCATTTCCAAGGTCGAGGGCCGCATCGTCACCGCGCCGACCGATCCGGAGGAGCGCGACACCGCCCGTCGCAAGCTGGTCGACGACGAGGCCGTGCGGGTGCTCGCCCGCAAGGGCCGCACCCTCATCACCGAGAACCGCCTCGGCATCGTGCAGGCGGCCTCCGGGGTCGACGGCTCGAATGTGGCCGAGGGCGAACTGGTGCTGCTGCCCACCGACCCCGACGCCAGCGCCAAGTCGCTGCGCGCCGCGCTGGCCCAGCGACTCGGCGTCGACGTGGCCGTGGTCATCACCGACACCATGGGCAGGGCCTGGCGCAACGGCCAGATCGACGCCGCCATCGGCGCGGCCGGGCTGCGCGTGCTGCACGACTACGCGGGCGCGGTCGACGGGCAGGGCAACGAACTGCACGTCACCCAGGTGGCCGTGGCCGACGAGCTCGCCGCCGCCGCCGATCTGGTCAAGGGCAAGCTCGGCGGCGTTCCGGTCGCGGTGGTGCGCGGGCTGGCCACCGACGACGACGGGTCGAGCGCGGCGGCGCTGCTGCGCGGCGGCGTCGACGACCTGTTCTGGCTCGGCACCGCCGAGGCGATCGAGCGGGGCCGCAAAGAGGCTGTGCCGCTGCGTCGTTCCGTGCGCGCCTTCGCCGACGAGCCGGTCGACCCGGAACGGATCAGAGCGGCCGTCGCGGCCGGGCTCACCGCGCCGGCGCCGCATCACACCCGCCCGGTGCGCTTCATCTGGCTGCGCAAGCCGAAGCTGCGCGCCCAGCTGCTCGAGGCCATGGCCGAGCAGTGGCGGGCCGATCTCACCGCCGACGGCCTCGCGCCCGAACGGGTGGAACGCCGTGTCGCGCGCGGGCGCATCCTGTTCGACGCTCCCGAGGTGATCATCCCGTTCTGCGTGCCCGACGGCGCGCACGCCTATCCCGACGCCCGCCGCCAGGCCGCCGAGCAGACGATGTTCACCGTCGCGGTCGGCGCCGCGGTGCAGGGCCTGCTGGTGGCGCTGGCCGCCGACGGGCTCGGCAGCTGCTGGATCGGGTCGACGATCTTCGCGCCGGAGGTCACCCGCGATGTCCTCGGCCTGGACGAGGACTGGATGCCGTTGGGCGCCATCGCGATCGGCCATCCACTCGACGAGCCCGCCCCGCGCACCGTCGGTTCGCCCGGCGCCGGCCTGGTGGAGCTGTGAGCGCGGAGTCGCTGCACGCGTCGGCGACCGAGCTGCTCACCGCCTGGCAGCCCGAGGCCGGACCGGACCGCTCGCTGCGGGAGGCGATGCTCGCCTTCCTCGGCTCGGCGCCGAACGGGTGCCTGCGTGAACACGCGCCGGGCCACATCACCGCCTCGGCGATCGTGTTGTCGCACGATCGCCGCGAGGTGCTGCTCACCCTGCATCCGCGGGTTGGCCGCTGGATCCAGCTCGGTGGGCATTGCGAGCCGGGTGACGAGACGGTCGCCGACGCCGCGCTGCGCGAGGCGGTGGAGGAGTCGGGCATCCCGGATCTGCGGCTGACGCCCGGTCTCTACGGCGCGCAGGCGCACCCGATCACCTGCTCGCTCGGCGTGCCGACGCGACATCTCGACCTGCTGTTCGAGATCGTCGCGCCGCCCGGTGCGGTGCCGGTGCGCAGCGCCGAATCGGCGGATCTGCGGTGGTGGCCGGTGGACGGGCTACCGGCTGGCGCCGACGTGCTGCTCGTTCCGTAAAGGCGGCTGAATCGTTCGCTGACCTGTGCTGACAGCGGCCGTGCCCAGGTGGCGCGGCCGCTGTTTCGTTATCCGACTGTTGCATCTTTACAAATCCGCGAATTTGTCTAGACGTCGGACAAATCGGGACATATCGTCTGTGACAGAGAGTTACGCACATCACAGGTGTGAAGTGTGTCGCAGGATGGAGACGACGATGTCGACTGATGCCAACGCGTCCGTACAGCGGGTGGCGCCCCCGCAGTGGCGCGATTCCAAGCGCTACCTCTGGTTGTGGGGCCTGTTCGCCCCGACCGGCTTGTTCACCATCGGAATCCCGCTGATCTGGGGACTCAACCAGCTCGGCTGGCACCGGCTCGCGGAAGTGCCGTTCTGGCTCGGGCCGATCCTGGTGTACCTCATCATTCCGCTGGCCGACCTGTTCTTCGGTCCCGACGGCGACAACCCGCCCGACGAGGTGATGGCGTACCTGGAGAACGACAAGTACTACCGCTACCTGACCTACCTGTACCTGCCGTTCCAGTACGCCTCGCTGATCTTCGCCTGCTACGTCATCTCCGCCGACAACCTGCACTGGCTCGGCTTCCCCGGCGGCGCGAACGTGGTCGACAAGATCGGCATCTCGATCAGCGTCGGCATGATCGGCGGCATCGGCATCAACACCGCGCACGAACTCGGCCACAAGAAGGTCCACCTGGAGCGCTGGCTCGCCCGCGTCGCGCTGGCGCAGTCGTTCTACGGCCACTTCTACATCGAGCACAACCGTGGACATCACGTGCGCGTTGCCACGCCGGAGGATCCGGCCAGCGCCCGCATCGGCGAGACGTTCTGGGCGTTCTGGCCGCGCACGGTGGCGGGCAGCTTCCGCTCCGCCTGGCATCTGGAGAAGGAACGCCTGCACCGGCTGGACAAGAGCCCGTGGACGCTGCGCAACGACGTGCTCAACGCCTGGGCGATGTCGGTGGTGCTGTGGCTCGGCCTGATCGCGGTCTTCGGCATCGAGGTGCTGCCGTATCTGATCCTGCAGGCCGTCATCGGGTTCAGCCTGCTCGAGTCGGTGAACTACCTCGAGCACTACGGCCTGGTCCGGCAGAAGACCGCACGCGGGCGCTACGAGCGGCCGGCGCCCGAGCACAGCTGGAACAGCGACCACATCGTCACCAACATCTTCCTCTACCACCTGCAACGGCACAGCGATCACCACGCGTACCCGACCCGGCGCTATCAGACGCTGCGCAGCTGGGACGGCGCGCCGAACCTGCCCAGCGGCTACGCGAGCATGATCCTGCTCGCCTATTTCCCGCCGATCTGGCGCAAGGTCATGGACAAGCGCGTGCTCGCGCACTACGGCGGCGACGTCACCCTGGCCAATATCGAACCGAAGCGCCGGGCGAAGGTACTCGCGCAATACGGACAGGAGAAGCAGGCATGAGTGCGTACAAGTGCCCGGTCTGTGATTATGTCTACGACGAAACGAAAGGCGCGCCGCGCGAAGGATTTCCGGCGGGCACGGCTTGGTCGTCGGTGCCCGACGACTGGTGCTGTCCGGACTGCGGGGTGCGGGAGAAGATCGACTTCGAGGCGGTAGGAGTATCGCGGTGACCGAGTACAAGCTCTACCAGTGTGTGCAGTGCGGTTTCGAATACGACGAGGCGCAGGGCTGGCCGGATGACAACATCGCCCCGGGCACCAAGTGGGAGGACATTCCCGACAACTGGACCTGCCCGGACTGCGGCGCGGCCAAGTCCGACTTCTTCATGGTCGAGATCGAACGTTCGTGAGCGTCGCGGGCACTCCGCGCACCGGGTCGCGCATCCCGTACCAGGAGGCGGCGCGAGAACTGCTGCGCACCTCGGTCCTGGACGGGATGCGCGACCTGCTCACCGAGCGTGATTGGTCCAAGATCACGCTCGGTGACGTCGCGGCCAGGGCCGGCGTCAGCAGGCAGACGCTCTACAACGAGTTCGGTTCGCGCGCCGGCCTGTCCCAGGCCTACGCGCTGCGCCTGGCCGACGAACTCGTCGATCACGTCGGCGAGGCGCTCCTCGACAATGTCGGCGATGCCCGCGCCGCCATCCGGGTCGGCATGACCGGGTTCTTCTTCGCCGCCGCGGCCGACCCGCTGGTGCGCTCGCTGCTGGCCGGGGAGATGAAGCCGGACCTGCTGCGGCTGATCACCCTGGACGCGGGCCCGCTGCTCGAACACGCCACCGCGCGGCTGGCCCATGTGTTCCAGCACAGCTGGGTGAACGCGACCGACGAGGAGGCCGATGTCATCGCGCACGCGCTGGTGCGCATCGCGCTGAGCTACATCCCCAATCCGCCGGTCCCCGCGCGCGACGCACCGGCGGAGATGAGCGCTCTGCTCAGTCCGTACGTGGAGGCGATCGTGCAGGTACGAGGTCTCCGAATCCAGGACGGTGACGGAGGTCACTCCGGTGCTTGAGCGGCTCTGATTCGCCACCGTGTAACCATCACCACGTTTGCCGATCTGCCTCTGTGTAACGCGCCTACTGTCTGTCAGTATTCACATCGGTCGGCGATTGGTCTTTTTACAGCGGAGCGGGTGTGCAAACGGTTGGCAAACCGGGGGGTCTTCGTGATCCCAAACGGTATCTCTGGGCTCTAGGGTTGATCGCTCCGGCGTCCGCGCTGTTGCCTTCCCAGCTCGTGTACCGCACCGGTGCCGAAGTGTTCTGGTGGATCGGGCCCGTGATCGTGCTCGTCGCCATCCCCGTCCTGGACTGGATCGTCGGCGAGGACGGCAACAATCCGCGCGACGAGGACTACGAAGCGCTCTCCGCCGACCGGTACTACCGCTGGTGCACCTACCTGTTCCTGCCCGTCCAGCTGATCGGCCTCGTCATCGCCTGCGCGATGTGGGCGGGCAACGATCTCGACCTCGTCGACAAGCTCGGATTGGCCGCCACCGTCGGCTTCGTCAGCGGCATCGGCATCAACGCCGCCCACGAATTGGGCCATCGGGTGGAGAGCGCTGAAAGATTGCTGTCGAAGATCGCGCTCGCCCAGTCGGGGTACGGGCACTTCTTCGTCGAGCACAACCGCGGCCATCACGCCCGGGTCGCGACACCGGAGGATCCGGCCAGTGCCCGGCTGGGTGAATCGCTGTGGGAGTTCTTGCCGCGCAGCGTCATCGGCGGCTTCCGCTCGGCCGTGCGACTCGAACGCGCGCGCCTGGCCAGGAAGGGCCGCGGCTGGTGGAGCACCGGCAACAACATCCTCCAGGCGTGGGCGATGAGCGCGGTGCTCTTCGGTTCGCTGGTGCTGGCGTTCGGCCCGGCGATCCTGCCGTGGCTGGCGCTGCAGGCAGTGATCGGGTTCGGTCTGCTCGAGGCCGTCAACTACGTCGAGCACTACGGCCTGCTGCGGGCACGCAAGCCCAACGGCCGCTGGGAACGCTGCTCCCCGCGCGACAGCTGGAACAGCGATCGCCTGGTCACCAACATCTTCCTGTTCCATCTGCAGCGCCACAGCGACCATCACGCCAACCCCGGCCGCCGCTATCAGACCCTGCGCAGCAGCAGCGAATCGCCGCAGCTGCCCGCCGGCTACGCCACGATGCTGCTGCTGGCCGCCGTCCCGCCGCTGTGGCGAGCGGTGATGGACCCCAAGGTGGCCGCCCACTACGGCGGCGACCTGACCCTGGCCAATGTCGCGCCGCCCAAGCCGCGGCGTTTGCTGGCCCGATACCGCGCCGCGGCCTGACCGCGGCCTCGTAGGACCGGGGAACGGCGGCGCCCGCACGCGGTAGCCTTGCCTCGGTACTGACTACCAGGAGAGGCTGATGACGACCTCAGAACTTCCCGCGCGCACCGAGCTCACCGCTGACGTCCGCAACGGCATCGATTACAAGGTGGCAGATCTCTCGCTGGCCGAATTCGGCCGCAAGGAGATCCGCCTCGCCGAGCACGAAATGCCCGGCCTGATGGCTCTGCGCCGCGAATACCACGATGTGCAGCCGCTCAAGGGCGCGCGCATCTCCGGATCGCTGCACATGACGGTGCAGACCGCCGTCCTGATCGAAACGCTCGTCGCCCTCGGCGCCGAGGTGCGCTGGGCTTCGTGCAACATCTTCTCCACCCAGGATCACGCCGCGGCCGCCATCGTCGTCGGGCCGAACGGCACCGTCGACGAGCCCAAGGGCACCCCCGTGTTCGCCTGGAAGGGCGAGACGCTGGAGGAGTACTGGTGGGCGGCCGAGCAGATGCTCACCTGGCCGAACGAGCCCGCCAACATGATCCTCGACGATGGTGGCGACGCGACCATGCTCGTGCTGCGCGGCGCGCAGTTCGAGAAGGCCGGTGTCGTTCCGCCCGAGGACACCGACCACTCGGCCGAGTACAAGGTGTTCCTCAACCTGCTGCGTGAGCGCCTCGAGACCGACAAGACCAAGTGGAGTGTCATCGCCGACTCGGTCAAGGGCGTCACCGAGGAGACCACCACCGGCGTGCTGCGGCTGTACCAGTTCGCCGCCGCGGGTGAGCTGGTGTTCCCGGCGATCAACGTCAACGACTCGGTCACCAAGTCGAAGTTCGACAACAAGTACGGCACCCGCCACTCGCTGATCGACGGCATCAACCGCGGCACCGATGTGCTCATCGGTGGCAAGAAGGTGCTGATCTGCGGTTACGGCGACGTCGGCAAGGGTTGCGCGGAGTCGCTGGCGGGCCAGGGCGCGCGCGTGCAGGTCACCGAGATCGACCCGATCAACGCGCTGCAGGCGCTGATGGACGGCTACGACGTGGTCACCGTCGAGCAGGCGATCTCGCAGGCCGACATCGTCATCACCTCGACCGGCAACAAGGACATCATCACCCTCGAGCACATGAAGGCGATGAAGGACCAGGCCATCCTCGGCAACATCGGTCACTTCGACAACGAGATCGACATGGCCGCGCTGGAGAGCTCGGGCGCCGCGCGCCTGAACATCAAGCCCCAGGTCGACCTGTGGACCTTCGACTCCGGCAAGGCGATCATCGTCCTGTCCGAGGGCCGCCTGCTGAACCTGGGCAACGCCACCGGCCACCCCTCGTTCGTCATGTCGAACAGCTTCTCCAACCAGGTCATCGCGCAGATCGAACTGTGGACCAAGCCGGAGGAGTACGACAACGAGGTCTACCGCCTGCCCAAGCACCTCGACGAGAAGGTCGCCAAGATCCACGTCGAGGCCCTCGGTGGCACCCTGACCAAGCTCACCAAGGACCAGGCCGAATACATCGGCGTTGACGTGGAAGGCCCGTACAAGCCGGACCACTACCGCTACTGAGGCAGCGCGGGTAGTTCGTGCACGCCGGTCCGCCGATCGCAGAGATCGGCGGGCCGGTGTTCGTTTCGGCGCGTGCGGTACGAGACGGCATGACAACGGCCTGCCGATCGGTGATCGGCAGGCCGCATTCGCGGAGCAGGGACAGCCTGCCCGGATCAGAAGGCGCAGTTGGACGGGAACTTGGTGTAGTCGCACGGCTCGGCGCTTCCGACTGCGACGGCGAGCGAGCGAAGCAGCGAGGTGATCGTCACGGGGCTGATGCTGCTCCCGGAATCAGCCACCTGGGCGGGCGAGTGGGGCTCGAGCGGTCGCGGCTCGGCGGTCGCTGTGGCGGCGGCGCCTGCGAGGGCGAGACCGACGGTGAGGGCGGCGACGGTGGTGTGAACGATCTTTCTCATAGCGAAATCCTCATCGGTGGTGGGGGTGCGGACCAGACCGCAGTTCTGGGGGTGAGCGCACCGCTCGATCGGGAGCGGATCTGCCGGTGTCAGCCGATGGGGCCGGTGTCGCAGATCGTGGGGTGGTTGCCGTTGCGCTGGAGAACGGCGACGGCCCGCCGATCGGGGGATCGACGGGCCGCGGGGAATCCGGTGATCAGACCAGCAGCAGGCACACCGGCAGGGGGATGACGGCTTCCAGGAGTGCGCAGGCGGCGAGTTCGGCCGCGGAGCCCGCGGCGGCGGAGCCGGCCTCGGCGGAGCCGCTGAGCAGGGCGGCCGAGCCGGAGTGGTGGCCGCGGCCGACGGGATCGATCGCGGGCGCGGCGGTCGCGACACCGGAGCCTGCAAGGGTGATGCCGAGCGCGGTGGCGGCCACGGCGGCGCGGAGGATGGTTCGGTGGGGCATGGTGACTCCTGGATCGAGCGGCCCGGCGGGGGTCCGGGGTGGTGAGTGCCCTCGATGGACCGGACGGAATCGGTCAGCCGAGGACTTTGGAATGAGACCACTTCACACTGGGTCGAGTGGGTGAAACGGGGAATCCGGTCGCCGCATGCCCGGCGCGCCGGACGACACAGCGCCCGCATGCTCGGCTCGCTGGGCGCCCGCCGAATCCCGCCGGGTAATCTCACCGCTCATGGGCGTACTGATTGCGGTGGAAGGCCTCGACGGCGCCGGTAAACGGACGTTGATCGACGGATTGATCGCCGAATTGTCCGCCAAGGGATTGCGGGCGGGTAGTTTGGCCTTTCCGCAGTACGGCCGATCGATCCACGCCGATCTGGCCGCCGAGGCGCTGCGCGGCGGGCACGGCGACCTGGCCGGCTCGATCAACGCGATGGCGATCATGTTTGCCCTCGACCGGGCCGCGGCGAGCGCGGAACTGTCGAACCTGTTGGACACCAACGACATCGTCGTCCTCGACCGCTGGGTGGCCTCCAACGCCGCGTACTCGGCGGCCCGCGCCGAACAGGACGCCGACGGCGAAATCGTCGCCTGGGTGGGCGATCTGGAGTTCGGCAGGCTGGGGCTGCCCGCCCCCGAGCTGACCGTACTGATCGACATTCCCACCGAGGTCGCGGCCGAACGTGCCCGCCGCCGTGGCGAACTCGACGAGACCAGGGCGCTGGACGCCTACGAGCGGGACGGCGGTCTGCAGCGGCGCACCGGCGAGGTCTATCGTGAGCTGGCCGACCGCGACTGGTTCGGTCGATGGTGGACATACCGATCCGATGACGATGGGCCTGCCCTACTCACCCTCTGCTCGGAAATCTTTGCCGGATAAGGTTGGATACGCGACGGGTTCACACCATTAATGGCGTGGCGGCCCGATCCTGGCCTGGGAGATGACAACATAGGACTATGAAGCCCAAGATTCTGGTCGTCGACGACGATATGGCACTCGCTGAGATGCTGACCATCGTCTTGCGCGGGGAAGGGTTCGACCCGCACGTGGTCGGCGACGGCACGCAGGCCCTGTCGGCGGTGCGGGAGATCCGCCCCGACCTGGTGTTGCTGGACCTGATGCTGCCCGGCATGAACGGCATCGACGTATGCCGTGTGCTGCGGGCCGATTCCGGCGTTCCGATCGTGATGCTCACCGCCAAGACCGACACGGTCGATGTGGTGCTCGGTCTGGAGTCCGGCGCGGACGATTACATCGTCAAGCCGTTCAAGCCGAAGGAACTCGTCGCCCGCGTGCGCGCGCGTCTGCGCCGTACCGAGGACGAGCCCGCCGAGCTGCTCTCCATCGCCGACATCGTCATCGACGTGCCCGCGCACAAGGTGACGCGCGGCGGTGCGCAGATCTCGCTCACCCCGCTCGAGTTCGACCTGCTGGTCGCGCTCGCGCGCAAGCCGCGGCAGGTGTTCACCCGCGAGGTGCTGCTCGAGCAGGTCTGGGGATACCGGCACGCCGCCGATACCTGCCTGGTCAACGTGCACGTGCAGCGACTACGCGCCAAGGTCGAGAAGGATCCGGAGAACCCGGAGATCGTGCTGACCGTCCGCGGTGTCGGCTACAAGGCCGGACCGCCGTGATCGGTACCTGTGAGGCGCCGCTGTGACCGACGGTCGACCTGCCGGTACAGCGTCAGCGCCTCCAGCGCACGGACGTGCGCAAACCTTCGTCACGCAGGTGCGGCGATGGGCGGCCCCGGTCATGGCCTGGTTCCAGGCTGTCGGGACCGCGCTGGGCCATCTGTGGCGCCGGTCGCTGCAGCTGCGTGTCATCGTGTCCACGCTGACCCTCTCGCTCATCGTGATCACGATCCTCGGTGTCGTGCTGACCGGTCAGATCACCGACCGGCTGCTCGAGGCCAAGATCAACGCGGCGGTCGAGGAGATGGATCGTGCCCGCAGCACGATCGAGGACATTCTCTCCGGCGTCCACGACGCGAACAGTCAGCAGCAACAGCTCGCCGACGCGCGCGCCGCGCTGTCCAGCCGTGGCGGCACCGGCCAGTCCACGGGTGCCGCCGGTAGCTTCGACTCGGCGCTGGCGATGGTCGGCGGCACCCCGCCGCAGGAGATCACCGCGGGCCCCATCTCCGAAGTGCCACAGGAGCTGCGCCGGTTCGTCCAGCGCAACCAGGTCTCCTACCAGTTCACCACTGTCGCCGACCCGGACGGCTACCGTGGGCGCGCGCTGATCATCGGCAGCCCGAGCGCCGAGATCGCGACACTGGAGATCTACCTGATATTCCCGCTGGCCAGCGAGGAATCGAGCCTGTCGCTGATGCGCGGCACGATGCTCATCGGTGGCGTCGTGCTGCTGGTGCTGCTCGCCGCGATCACCGCACTGGTGACCAGGCAGGTGGTGCTGCCGATCCGGTCGGCCGCGCGGATCGCCGGCCGATTCGCCGACGGCAGGCTCAAGGAACGCATGCTCGTGCGCGGCGAGGACGATATGGCCCGGCTCGCGCAGGCGTTCAACGAGATGGCCGAGAGCCTGTCGAACCAGATCACCCAGCTCGAGGAGTTCGGCAACCTGCAACGCCGGTTCACCTCCGACGTCAGCCACGAGCTGCGCACCCCGCTCACCACCGTGCGCATGGCGGCCGACCTCATCCACGGCTCCAGCGACGATCTCGATCCCGCGCTGGCCCGCAGCTCCGAACTGCTGGTCAACGAACTGGACCGGTTCGAGGGCCTGCTCAACGACCTGCTCGAGATCTCCCGCCACGACGCCGGTGTCGCCGAGCTGCAGGTGGAATCGCTGGACGTGCGGATGTGCGCGCGGGCCGCGATCTCCACGGTGCGCCACCTGGCCAAGGAAGCCGGAGTCGAGGTGGTCATCGACCTGCCGGAGGAACCGGTCGTCGCCGAGGTCGACCCGCGGCGCGTCGAGCGGGTGCTGCGCAACCTGCTCGCCAACGCGATCGACCACAGCGAGGGCAAGCCGGTGCTGATCCGGATGCGCGGCGACGCCGAGGCCAACGCGGTCGCGACCGTCGTGCGTGACCAGGGCGTCGGGCTGCGGCCGGGCGAGGAGAAACTGGTGTTCAACCGGTTCTGGCGCTCGGACCCCTCGCGGGTGCGCCGCTCGGGCGGCACCGGCCTCGGCCTGTCGATCAGCGTCGAGGACGCCAACCTGCACGAGGGCAGGCTGGAGGCCTGGGGTGATCCCGGCGTCGGCGCCAGCTTCCGGCTGCTGCTGCCGATGGTGCGCGGTCGTAAGCTGGGTGCGAGCCCGCTCGCGCTGGAGCCGATGCTGCGCAAGGTGCCGCCGCTGCCCGAGACCGACCCGGCCGACGAACCGGAGGTGGTGGTCGACCCGGAATCGGGCGAGCCGTCCGCCGAGGCACCGGAATCCGGCGCCGAGCCGACCGAGCAGGCACGCCCCGAGACCAACGGGCGCGCGGCGACCGAAGCCGAGCACGAGGAGCCGATGTCCACCGAGACCGGAGACCGACAGTCATGACGAACGCGGGTGGTGATCGCTCGCCGCGGCGTTGCGCCGTGCTGCCTGCGGCTGTCCTGGCCTGCTTGCTGGTCCTCACCGGCTGCGCCAGCCTGCCGGAGTCCTCGGCGCCCCAGGCGCTGGGCACCATCAACCGCGCCCCGACCTCGGAAGGCCCGACACCGCCGATCTCCGGCCGCGACCCCGACCTGCTGGTGAGCGATTTCCTCACCGCCAGCGCCGATCCAGCCAACCGGCACGCGGCGGCCAGGCAGTACATCGCCGCCGACACCGCGGGCAGCTGGAACGACGAGGCCAGCACCACCATCGTCGACCGGCCCGACACCCTGCGCGAGTCGCGCTCGGGCGACAAGGCCAGCTACGTCATCCGCGCCCGCAAGGTCGGCGAGCTCGCGAGCGACGGCGGCTACCGGGCCGTCGAGGGCACACTCGAGAACAAGATCGAGATGAGCAAGATCGAGGGCGAGTGGCGGATCACCGAGCTGCCCGACGGCGTCGTCATCGACTCCAGCGCGTTCGACAAGTCCTACCGCCGCTACGTCCTGCAGTACATCGACTCGAGCAGTTCCGTGCTCGTGCCGGACCCGCGCTGGGTCTCGGTCCCGCGCGCCCAGCTGACCGAGCGGCTGATCGGCATGCTCGGCGCGGGCCCGCAGTCGACGATCGCCCCGGTGGTGCGCAACCAGCTCGCCCCGCCGATCACCGTGCGCAGCCCGATCACCAAGGCCAACAACGAACCCGGCGAGGTCGGCATCGGCATCGGCGGCGTCCGCATCGACTTCGGCGGCGTCGGCGCCCTCGGCCAGCGCGAACGCGAACTGCTCGCGGCGCAGGTGGTGATGACGCTGGCCGGCGCCGACATTCTCGGCCCGTACGTGCTGCTCGCCGACGGCAAACCGCTCGACGAGCGCTACGCCAACGGCTGGTCGGTCGCCGACCTCGACCAGTACAGCGCGTCCGCGCCCGGCCAGAACCGGATCGGCCTGCACGCCCTGCGCGACGGCACGCTGGTCCAGGTGACCCCGGACGGCATCGTCACACCGAACGGATCCTTCGGCGACGCGACCAACCTGCAGTCGGTCGGGATCTCCGCCGACGGCCAGTTCGTCGCCGCGGTCGCCGACACCGGAAGGCCCGCACCGGAACCCGGCCGGACCCTGCTGATCGGCAACTACGGGGCCAAGGCGTTCGCGGTCGCCGAGGGCGCCAGCATCGCCCGTCCGTCGTGGACCGCCGACGGCGGCGCGGCGTGGACCGTCGTCGACGGCGACCGTGTCATCCGTGCGGTCACCGATCGCGCGACCGGCAACGTCTCGGTGCAGGACGTCGACACCACCGCGCTGTTCGAGGGATCGGGTTCGCCGCGTCCACCGATCAGCGAGATCATGGTGTCGCGCACCGGCGCGCGTGCGGCGCTGATCGCCGACGGGAAGGTCTACGTCGCGGTGATCGAGCGCAGGCCCGACGGCAAGTACGCGCTCACCTCCCCGCTGCCGATCGCGCTGGGCCTGAGCAGCCGCGCGGTCTCGCTGAGCTGGGTCACCGGCGACACCATCATGGTGGCGCGCGAGGGCAACGTCGACCCGGTCTTCACCGTGTCCATCGACGGTTCCCAGTTCACCCCGGTGACCTCGCAGAACCTGACCCCGCCGGTGCGCGTGGTGACCGCGGCGCCCGCCACCCAGTACGTCGCCGACTCCCGCGCCGTGCTGCAGTTGCAGACCGCCGACCCGGCCCGCAACGACCGCTTCTGGCGCGAGGTGCCGGGGCTGACCGGCGAACAGGTCGTCCCGGTGCTGCCCAGCTGATCTGTCGGTGCGCGGTGTGATACTCACGCGCTATGAGAGCCCTGCTCGATCTGGTGGTGCCCGTGCACTGCGCCGGCTGCGCGGCGGCGGGCGCGGCCTGGTGCGCCGGCTGCGCGGCCGAGCTGAGCCTGGATCCGGTGCGGGTCAGGCCGCGCACCGATCCCGGTGTCCCGTGCTGGGCGCTCGGCCCCTATCGCGGTCCCGCCCGACGCGCTGTGCTGGCCGCCAAGGAACGCGGCAGACGCGATCTGGCCGCACCGCTCGGCCTGGCGCTGGCCGTCGCTCTCGCCCGTTTGCGGGCCCCCGATCGGCCGCTGGTTCTCGTCCCCGCCCCCACCCGCGCCGCGGCCGCCCGGCGCCGTGGCGGCGACCCGGTGGCGCGGTCGGCGGTGGCCGCGGCGCAATGGCTGATCGATTGCCGGGCCGTGCCGCTGCTGCGGATGCGGCCCGGCGTGCGCGATTCGGTGGGCTTGACGACCTATGAGCGCGCGCACAATCTGCGCGACAAGATCACGACGGTCGCCGGTGCGCTCGGACCCGCTGGTCTCGCGCCGAACGCCGAGGTCGTTGTGGTCGACGATGTGCTCACCACCGGGGCGACCGTCACCGAATCGGTGCGCGTTCTTAGTCGAATCGGCGTACGTCCGCGTGCCGTTTTGGTGACCTGCGCGGCTTGACGACGCGAAATTTGCGTGAACAGTGGCGCGCTTGCCCGTGGCGGACTAGCGTCGCGGACACACACACCGAACGACAAGTTTGGGAGGTGGCGCCGCGGACATCTGGTGCCGAGCGATTCCCGATCGGCACAGCTCAATCCCGCCGCATTCGCTCTATCGTGTGCGGCCATATCCGGGAGGTACGCGTGACGACTTCTTCACGGGCATCAGTGCGAGATGCTGACCCTACGGCACTGGCTGACAGTGCCCCCGACACGACCGAGAGCCCGAACGCCGAAGTGGTGGTCTCCGGTCGGAATGTCGAAGTCCCCGACCACTATCGAATCCATGTCGCGGAGAAGCTGGCTCGCCTCGAGCGCTTCGATCCGTCGATTTTCCTCTTCGATGTGGAACTTTTCCACGAACGCAACCGTCGTCAACGCAAGGCCTGTCAGCGTGTGGAGATCACCGCGCGCGGCCGTGGACCGATCGTGCGCGCGGAAGCCTGTGCAGACAGCTTCTACGCCGCGCTGGACTCGGCCACCCAGAAGATCGAGACCAGACTGCGCCGGTCCAAGGACAAGCGGCGCGTCGTGCACTACGGCGACAAGACGCCCGTCTCGGTCGCACGGGCCACCGCCACACTGGTCGACGAATCCCTGTTCACCCAGGCGAACGGCGCTGCCGCGCACGCCCATGCCGAGGCAGCCGAAGACGAAGGCGGTCCCGGCCACATCGTGCGCACCAAGGTGCACACCGCGACACCGATGTCGGTGGACGACGCGCTGTACCAGATGGAACTGGTCGGACACGACTTCTTCCTGTTCCACGACCGCGAGAGCGACCGGCCCTCGGTGGTCTACCGCAGACACGCATTCGACTACGGCCTGATCAGACTGGCCTGACACCGTCACACCTCCGGGCACCCGCCACCGGCGGGTGCC